>DATNKH010000362.1:0-8227 GCA_035603475.1 Thermoanaerobaculia bacterium | reverse complement strand
GTACAGGCGGCTGGTCACCGACCAGGAGACATTGCCGCTGCTGTCCTTGCCCGCCGCGGTCAGGTCGGCGTAACGCGTGTGGAGACCGCCGGCAGCGGCCTGCACGGTGAAACCGAGCCGCTTGTCCTCGGGGATCAGGGTTTCCGGCTCCTTGGTGATGATGTTGATGACGCCGGTGAAGGCGTTGGCGCCGTACATGGTCGAAGCCGGACCGTAGACGACCTCCACCCGATCGATATTGCTCAAGGCATATTGCCGCGACAGCTGCGCGGCGTTCGAACTGATGTCGTTCTGCTCCACGCCGTCGAGCAGCAGCAGGTTGCGTCCCTGCGCGCGGAAGCCCCGCTGGAAAATGCTGGAGTAGACGAGGTCGCCGGTGCGGGAGATGTCGAACCCGGGGAGGTCGTGCAACACCTGCTCCAGGTCGAGGTAGCCGCGGCGCTCGATCTCGTCGGCGGTGACCACCACGACCGTGGCGGGCGCCTCGCGCAGGCTCTCGCTGCTCTTGGACACCGAGGTGACCTGCACCGTCGACTCCTCGCGCCGCACCTGCGCCACGAGCTGCGCGAAGCGCGGCGGCGCGCCGGCCTCGAAGGTCGGGTTGGCGCGCAGCAGGTCGGAGACCGCCTGGCGCGCCTTCGCGGGCTCGTCGGCCGCGAGGTAGGCCCGCGCCAGCAGCGCATAGGCATCCGCCTGCATCGTCCGCGAGGTCCGCTGCTGGAAGCAGGGCGCGAGCTGCTCCGGCACCGCGCCGAACAGACCGACCTCGTAGCTCTTGGCGGCGTCATGCAGCCCGCTCTCGCAGGGGGTCTGCTGCGCGGTGCCCGGGACCACCGCTGCCACGAGCAGCCCGAGCGTCGCGAGCTCGACGATCGCCGCGCCCGGGCGCGAGGCGCGGTTGGCGGCAGCAGCGCGGCGATGGCAGGGCATGGGCGGTCGTCGCTCAGGCGCCGGGTGGGCAGGTCGCGGGCTTCTCGTTCCCGACCGCGGGCTTCTCGTTCCCGGCCGTGTGAGGACCGTACTGGCTCCACTCCTCGGTGGTCAGATCGCGGTGGAGCTGGCTGCAGATCCTCGCGGCCAGCAGCTTGGCGCTCGGCGACCAGACGTGAATGGTGCGGTCCTCGCCGCCGGTCAGCAGCTGGTTCCCGTCAGGGCTGTAGGCCAGGGCCCAGACCCACGACTCGTGACCCTGGAGCACGATCGGTCCCAGCGAATCGCCGTGGATCTTCCACAAGCGCGCACTGCCGTCGCCGTTCGCCGCGGCCAGCCAGTCGCCGTCCGGGCTGAAGCGCAAGGAGTTGATGGTGGTCGCCGGTCCAGGGATCACCTTGTCGTTCTCCACGCTCGGCTCCAAGGTGTTGTGGAGCAGGATGCCGTCCGGCCCGGCGCCGCAGGCCAGGAGCTCGCCGTCACGGCTGAACGCCAGGGCGCGCACCTCGTGACCGCGGCAGGCGGATCTGGCCTCGGCTGCCGGCCGGCCGGTCTGCCAGACGAGGGCGCCGCCCCCCTGTCCGAGCCCCGCCGCCAGCAGGGTGCCGTCGGGGCTGAAGGCGAGCGACAGCACGCGTTTGCCCCCGGCATTCAGCCGGACGTCGACCGTCGCGTGATCGAGGTCCCAGAGGCGGATGGTCCCGTCGGCAGCTCCCGAGGCGAACAGCTGGCCTCCGGGCTGGAATGCCAACGAGCTGACGACGACCTCGCCGGCGCCAGCGGCCTTGGAGTGGGCGGCTTCCCCCGGGCGGCCGCCACTCTCCAGGCTCTGGAAGCCCACCTCGCGCGCCGCCGCCGCCGGTTTTCGGAGATCCCAGAGGCGCACCTCGCCGGCGGCGCTGCCGGCCGCCAGGAGATCCGCGCCGGCCTTCAGGGAGAGAGCCCGGACGCCGGCGCCCAGCGATCCCAGGACGGTGGCCGGAACCTCCGGGTGCCGCAGGTCGAGGCGGCGGACCTTGCCGTCCTCGCTTCCGGAGAACACCTCCCAGCCGTTGGGCGCCACCGCGATGGCGCGGACCGCATCGTCATGGCCGCGCACCACGGGGTCGGGATCGGTGCCCAGTCTGTCGAGGGCCGCACGCAGGGCGGCGAAGATCTCCGGGTCCTCGGCGGGGGGGTGGTTGTCCCGATTCAGTTTGAACGCCTGGACCGCCAGCAAGGCCCGGAGTTCTTTGGGCATTGGATGCTGGGGATGGAGGATCGAGAGCGCCGTGGCACGCGCCCAGGAGAGGAGGCTGAGGCGCCGAGCCTCCCTCTCCGACGTCACTGCCGCCGCCTGCGACCTCTCCGCCGTCGCCTGCGACTTCTCCGCCGCCGCCTGCGACTTCTCCGCGTCCTCGCGCTGCTTGATCGCGTCCGCCGCATTGTCCCGCGCCACTTTCCCCTCCGCCACCGCCTTCCGGCGCTCGCCTTCGGCGATCCGCCGCTGCTCCACCGCGGTCCGGCCCTGTCGCTTCGCGTTCTCCTTCTCCTGCCCGGCGATCTTGCTCGCCGCCTCGGCGAGGCGCTCCTGCTCCTTGGCGCGCACCGTCTGCTCGTCGGCGATCCGTTTCTGCTCGCGCGTCTCGGCCAGGGCCGTCTCCGCCCGGGTCTTCTCGCCCTCGGCCCGGTGCTTCTGGCTGAACGCCATGCCGCCCAGGGCGAGCGTCACCAGGGCCGAGCTGCCCAGCACGAGCGCCAGCGTCCGCGCCCGCCGCAGCTCGCGCCGGCGCACCTCCTCCCGCCGGGCGACCTCCTGGTCGCGCTCGGCGGCGCTGGCGTCGAGGAAGCGCATCGCGCGCTCGAAGCCGGGGTCGTAGCGCTGGGCCCAGGCCGCGGTCGGCCGATGGCTGTCGCGCCAGTGGAGGGCGAGCTGCAGCTCGGGATCGCGCCATAGCGCCGCGGTTCCCGCTTCGTGGCTGGCGGCGGCGCGCGTCAGGCCGAGATAGGTCTGCGCCGACCGCGCCTCGTCCTCGGTCCAGCCGGCAAGCCGCCGCCAGACCCGCATCAGGCTCTCGTGCGACAGGTCGAGCATGGAGCCGGCATGGAGCTCGACGCTGGCCGGCGGCATCAAGAAGCAGCGGCCCGGGCTGCGGAACCTCTCGACCACCGCCGCCACCGCCGCCGTGCCGGCGGCGGCCAGCTCGCCGATCTCCGCGAGCGGCGCCGGCCGGCGCAGGCCGCGGCCGTCGGTGCCGCGATCGGTCAGCGCCTTCCACATCAGCTCGGCGATCCGCTGCTCCGAGGCGTCGAGCTCCCCGTAGGCCTCGTCGCAGTGCCGGGACAGCGCCTCCCTCAGGGTGCCGATGGCCTCGTAGTGCCGGAGGTCGAGAGGCTCTCCCGGCGAGCGGTCCTGCCGCCAGAGGTCCCAGGTCCTCATCAACGCGTGCTGCAGCACGGGGAGCTGGTCCGGGTCGTCGCCGACGTCGTTGAGCAGGCGGGCGACGAGGCGGGGCGCGATGGTGCCGCCGCCCACCGCCACCGGGCCGGTGATGGCCGAGCGCAGCTCGTCGCGCAGCATGCGCGGCACCAGGTAGAGGCCCTCGTTGACGGCCTCCGGCAGGCCGGTGAACTCCATGCAGCTGCCGACGAAGTCCGAGCGCATTGTGAGGGCGACGTAGATCGGCAACTGCTGCTGCCACGCCCCTTCGAGCAGCAGCTTGCTGAACGCCAGGGCGTCGTCGCGCGAGCTGGCATGCTGGAAGCGGAACAGCTCCTCGAACTGGTCGACCACCACAAGCAGGTTGTCGTGCTCCGGCAGGCGGGCCTGCTGAACGCATTCGACCAGGCCGAGCCGGCTGGCCCGCAGGGTGGCCGCGATGAAGCTGCGGCCGCTCTCGCCGGTCTCGTCTTGCCCGACCAGGACGCCGGGAGCGGCGAGCGCCGCGGCCAGGTTGCCCAGGGGATCTCCCCCGGGCCGTGCCAGCGCCACCCGCCAGCTCGAGCCGGCGCGGACCATGGCGCCGCCTTGGAGGGACGGAATGAGCCCGGACCGGACGAGGGAGGACTTGCCGCAGCCGGAGGTGCCGAGAATGGCAAGGAATCGGTTGGTGCGCAGCCGCCGCAGCAGCTCGTCGATCTGCTTCTCGCGGCCAAAGAAGAGATAATCCTCTTCCGGCTCGAAAGGACGCAGCCCCGGGAAGGGATTGAGCCCCTCGCCGGCCGTCACCCCCGCGCTGGCGCTCTCTCGAGGTGACCCTTCAGGAAGCATTCTCGATGGCCGCCAAGAAGGTCGCCAGCGCCTCCGGCCCGAAGCCCGCCGGCGGCTCGCGGAGGACCATCGCCTCGAGCGTCCGGAGGCGCTCCTTCTGCGGGCTCGGCGGGGAGGCGACGTAGATCCCGCGTGCCAGCAGCGGCTGCTCGCGGCCCTGACCGGCGCTCTTCTGCAGCTCGCGCAGCTTGCGCCGCAGCCAGGGCTCCCCGCTCTCGCCGTAGTAGAGCAGCACGGCGTCGGAGGTGCGGAGGGACTCCTCGTGCTCGAGGCGCACCTCCTCCTCGTCGCCGTCGAACAGCGGCAGGATGACCTCGAAGCTCTGGTCGAACAACCAGTCCACCAGCGGCTGCGCCGCGTCGACGTCGCGCTGGTCGGAGATCAGGTAGATCCGCACCGGCTGCCGGCCGTCCGGTTTCGGAGCGGTCCCCTGCTTCGGGGCGGGAGGCGGCGCGAGCTTCCGATAGACGGCGCTCTTGAGCTCCTCCAGCGGGATCTCGAGCAGTTCGGCGCGCTCGTGCACCGCGGGCGAGGTCCGCAGATGGTCCAGGAACTCCTGCTGCCGGGGATCTTCGACCGCGAGGTCGGGTGGGATCCAGAGCAGCCGTCCCAGGCCCGCCTCGCTCCTTTGCGCCGCCAGCTCGTGCTGCAGGACGACGAGCGAGCGCGTCGCGCCGTCGGGCACCATGCCGTAGCCCTTGCCGATGAGATGGACGGCGAGCGAGCAGCGCGCGAGCTGTTCGCGGACCATCGCCTCGAGCTCGGAGGCGACCGGCGGCAGCGGCCGGTCGGGCAGCACCTGGTAGCCGTTGCGCACCAGGTCGCGCTTGACCGCATCTCGTTCCTCGCGCAGATCGAAGCTGGTCTCCGCCAGGTAGAGGGTCCCCTTGGCGGCGGCGGGTGCCTGCGGCGCCGCATCGCCGGCGGCCTCGATCTCCTCGAGCAGCTTGGTGACGTCATAGGCGAGGTCGTCGAGGCGGGTCAGGAACTGCCTCTCGCCATCCGCTCCGAAGAGCTGGGAGAGCTCGCGCGGCCTGCCCGTCTGCGGATCGACCACGAAGAAGTCGTAGCCCAGCAGTGGCTGCAGCTGGCGCGGGTGCCGCTCGAGCGGCACCGGTGTCTTCACGACCTTGAAGACGCGCGACTTGGTGCCGACCTTGAGCCCCCTTTCCGACTCGCAGGCACGGCAGAACTCCTGGACCTCGCGGTTGCACCAGTCCGACTGGACGTAGCGCGGCGAGAGCACCGTCACCAGGGTCGCCACCTTGAGCAACTTTTCCTCGATGGCTTCCGCAAAGTCGTCGTTGCCCCGCAGGTCGGGGTCTCGCCAGATCCTCGGCTCGCGCCCCAGCAGCTGGCCGACGCGGATACGGAGGAGCCGGTGCAGGTTGGCGATCCAGCCGCTCTGCCCCTCGCTCAATGCCTCGTCGTCGAGGTGGGCGTAGCTGATGAGCAAATCGCTTTCGAAGGGCACAGCCATTCCCTGCATGACAGGACCGCCTTGATTGTCGGTACGCTGAAGTATATCACGATCGCCCCTCGAACCGCCGCTTGGGGATCTAGTCTCGTCTCAACTCGCGGCGACATAATATATCTTAACTTAAAGATATAGATATGCCATAGCGTGCAAATCCTTCCCGCGCTGCCAACTCTGTGACAAGGTTGAGGGTTCCGAAGTCCGGTGGTCCGAGTCGGCCTCGGAGTCGACGAGCTGGTCGGCGAGGCCTACAGGCACTATTTCCGAGGTGAAGACCATGCTGCAAGACAAGACGACGATCTATTCCGCGAGACCCTTCCTCCTCCTCCTCGCAATCGTGGTCCAGTGCTACACACCCGTCGGGGCGCAGCAACCCACCCCGGCGGCGCCTTGCGTGATCGCGTTCCCGACTGCCACGCTCTGGGCGCCAAGCTCGAGCGACGGCGAGGGCTGGCTCGAATGGCAGCACGGCGCCGTCATGTTGACGGCTACCCCGAAACGTCCTGGAATATACTACGGCACCAAGCTCAGTCAGATCGGCGTGAATCTGTCCTGGACGGGCGGCCCCCATTCGGCGGAGGGGGAGAAGTGCGCAACGACGCAGCAGTGGAGCATTCAAACCAAGCCTGGCGACATCATCACGAACTATGGCGACCCCTGCCAGACCTATGGCGGCTCTTTCAGGGTGAATAAGATCGTTCTGGTGGCTCCTTGAGCTGGCTGCGATGGGCTCCTCTCGGTTCTCCTGAAAGGAGGGAGAAATACGATGTCCCCATGGGGTCCCTTGGCTGAGCGTTTCGAGAGCGAGCGACCGCGCAAGCTCCTCGCTCTGGACGGTGGCGGCATCCGCGGCATCTTGACGCTCGAAGTTCTCGCACGGATCGAGAGCCTTCTCGCCGCAGCCACCGGCAAGGGCATCGCCTTCAGGCTGTGCGACTTCTTCGATTACATCGCCGGCACCAGCACCGGGGCGATCATCGCCGCCGGCCTGGCCCGTGGCATGTCGGTCCAGGAGCTGATTGCTTTCTACCAGCAGACCGGGCCCGCCATGTTCGACAAGGCCTTTCTCCTGAAGCGGTTGAAGGCCCTCTACAAGTCCGAGCCCCTGGCCGAGGAGCTGCAGGCGACGTTCGGCAAGCAGACGACCCTCTCCCCCGCGGATCTGAAATGCCTCCTCCTGATCGTGACCCGTAACGTCACCACCGACTCGCCCTGGCCGGTGAGCAGCAACCCGCTCGCCAAGTACAACCAGGTGGGGCGGAAGGACTGCAACCTCCAGATCCCTCTCTGGAAGCTCGTCCGTGCCAGCACCGCCGCGCCGATCTTCTTTCCGCCGGAGATCCTGCAGTGGGATCCGAACGATCCGGCGAAGACGTTCGTCTTCGTCGACGGCGGCGTGACTCCTTACAACAACCCTGCCTTCCTCCTCTTCCGCATGGCGACGTTGCCACCCTACAAGCTGTCATGGAAACCAGGCGAGAAGAACCTCCTCCTCATCTCCGTGGGCACCGGCGCCGCCGCCACGCTCGCTGGTGACATCCTGTCCCCCGAGAAGAACGCGGTCGCCAACCTGGCCGGGTTGCCGGGCGCCCTCATGTACGGCGCCCTCGTCGACCAGGACATCAACTGCCGAACGGTGGGACGTTGCGTCTACGGCGCCCCCATCGACCGCGAGCTGGGGGACCTCATCCCGCGTGACGAGACTGGCGCGGAAGTTCCCCTCTCCGAAGATCTCGGCCGCGCTTTCCTCTACGCGCGCTACAATGCCGAGCTGACGCGCGCCGGCCTGGACGCGATCGGCCTCCCCGAGGTCGACCCAGGGCTGGTGAGCAGGCTCGACTCGATTCAGAGCATCCCGGACCTCCGCCGGGTCGGCGAGAAGATCGGCGCGCAGGTCAAGATCGCGCACTTCGGGGCGTTCGTGAAGAGAACGGAGAACGGGACCTGAACTTGCCAAGGGCGCGTCATCCGGTGCGGCGTGACGCGCCGAAGCGGCAGGGGCGGAGAGCCGGTAGGGTCCGGCCGCGGGCCTGACCACCGATTCCAGTCTTATCGATCCCCAGCCGTCCCTGAACGCGGCGCGCTTCCATGTCCGAATCCGGCGAGTCGGCGCCCCTGGCAGGGTGTAGATTGCCGGCATGATGCAGCCGGCCGGATCGCTCATCCTGCTCTCCTCGGACACGTGCCAGCGCGCGGCGCGGGCGCGCGATCCGCGCTTCGACGGCGTCTTCTTCATCGGCGTCACCACCACCGGCATCTACTGCCGGCCGATCTGCCCGGGGCGGTTCGTCCGTCCCACCAACCGCCGCTTCTTCGTGTCCGCGGCGGCGGCCGAGCGCTCGGGCTTCCGCCCCTGCCTTCGCTGCCGCCCCGAGCTGGCGCCGGGGCGGGCGCCGGTCGACGCGGTGTCGCGCCTCGCCTTCGCGGCGGCGCTGCGCATCGGCGCCGGCGCGCTCAACGACGGCTCGGTGGCCGACCTGGCGAGAGAGCTCAGGGTCAGCGAGCGACACTTGCGCCGCGCCTTGGAGCGCCAGCTGGGCGTATCGCCGATCGAGCTCGCGCTGACGCAC
>DATNKH010000361.1:0-13363 GCA_035603475.1 Thermoanaerobaculia bacterium | reverse complement strand
CCGCGGTCCTGCCGGCGGTCGTGGATCGCCTGTCGCCGCATGGCACCCTCGAGCCGCAGCTGCTGCGGCAAGGCCTCGACTGGATGGCAGCCGGCCCGGCCGCGGGAGCGCCGGCCTAGTCCGGACTCACAGGTGCAAATGGACCTGCTACTGGCGCCCTGGGGGCAGGCCTTGACTGGCAATTGAGTATGCGCTCTTCTGTGGGGAGATGGACGGAGACCTCGGACAGGCGGTGCGCACGTTGCGCCACCGGGTCGGCGTCACTTCCGTGGCGGTGGCCACGCTCGCCATCGGCATCGGTGCCAACTGCGCCATCTTCAGCGTCGTCAACGCGGTGGTCCTGCGGCCGCTGCCGTATCCGCACTCCGACCGGCTGCTCGCCGTCTTCGCCGACCACTGGTTCTCCAAGGAGCAGCTGGCCTTCTTCGCGCAGCAGGTCCACGCCTATGCGCCGCTGGCCGCCTACGACGGCGCCGGCGGCGGCTTCACCTTGACCGGCGCCGACCGGCCCGAGCTGCTGGAGGCGCGGGCGGTGACCGCCTCCTTCTTCCCCGCCCTCGCGGTCTCGCCGCTTCTCGGCCGGACCTTCCTGCCCGAGGACGAGCAGCCAGGGCGAGGCAACGTCGTGGTTCTCAGCCATGAGCTGTGGCAGCGCCGCTTCGCCTCGGATCCTCAGATCCTGGGCAAGCGCATCGTTCTCGACGCCGACGGTTACACCGTCGTCGGGGTTCTGCGCCCGGGCTTCCGCTTCCTGCCTGGCGAGGCCTCGCTCTTCGTGCCGCTCAAGTTCGACCCCGCCGCGGTGGACGATTACACCGGCACCTACCTGCTGCTGCTCGGACGGTTGCGGGAGGGCGTGACCGCCCAGCAGGCCGGCGACGAGCTGCGGGCCGCCGCACGGCGCATGGGCGAGCGCTTCGCGCTGCCTGCGGGCTTCGGCAAGACCGCTGCGGTCGTCGGGTTGCGCGAGCAGATGGTGGGTAGCGTGCGGCCGCTGCTGCTGATCCTGCTCGGCGCGGTGGGCTGCATCCTGCTGATCGCCTGCGCCAACGTGGCCAACCTGATGCTCACGCAGGCCCTCGATCGGCGGCGCGAGATCGCAGTCCGCATTGCCTTGGGGGTGGGGCGTGGGCGTCTCGTACGGCAGCTGCTGACCGAGAGCCTGGTGCTTGCCATCGCCGGTGGCGCGGCAGGTCTCGCCCTGGCATACGGGGCTACCGGGATGCTGCTCTCCCGGCTGCCCGCCGACCTGCCGCGCGCCGGCGAGATCGGCATCGACCTCAACGTGCTCTGGTTCACCCTGGCGATCTCCATGGTCACCGGCATCCTGTTCGGGCTCGCTCCCATCTTCCAGACCCGCAAGCTCGACCTCCAGGAGAGCCTCAAGGAGGGCAGCCGGGGCGCCGGCACCGGCGTTCGCGGCACCCGGCTCCATGGCCTGCTGGTGGTCGCGGAGACTGCCCTCGCTTTCGTCCTGCTGGTGGGAGCCGGTCTGTTGATCAAGAGCTTCTGGCGCCTTGCCAACGTCAACCCCGGTTTCGACGCCGACCATCTCCTGACGCTGCGCGTGCAGCTCCCCGAGACGCGCTACCCCACCGCCGCCGGGCGCGAGGTCTTCTTGCGGCAGGTGATGACCCGGCTCGCCGGCCTGCCGGGAGTTGCCTCCGTGGGAGGCGTTCACTTCCTGCCGCTGACCGGCAGGGCGTGGGTGGGAGGCATCCGCATCGAGGACCAGCCGGCCCTCGAGGTCTCCGGCTCCGGCCTGGTCGCCTGGCGGGTCGTCACCCCCGGCTACCTGGAAACCCTGGGGCTCCACGCGCGCCAGGGCCGGACCTTCACCTCCGAGGACCGCGCCGACAGCGCCCCGGCGGCGGTGGTCAGCGAGGCGCTGGTACGCCGCTACTTCCCGCATCAGGACCCGCTCGGCAAACGCCTCCGCCGACGGGGCGACAGCGGCAAGGCGTGGTGGACGATCGTCGGAACGGTTCCCGACATCCGTCATGAGAGCCTGGCGGCGGAACCCGACCCGGTGCTCTACCAGCTGTACTCCCAGGTGGGCCAGAACCTCGCGATGAGCTTCCTGCTGCGCACTCGCACCGAACCTGCAACGCTGGCCCAGCCCGCTGCCCGTGCAGTCTGGGCGGTGGACGCCCAGGTCCCCGTCTTCAACCTGCGCACCATGCGCGAGGTGATCTCGACCTCGATGTCGCGGCCGCGGCTCATCACCAGCTTGCTGAGCGCCTTCGCTGCGGCCGCGTTGCTGCTCGGGCTGATCGGCGTCTATGCCGTGCTCTCGTACACGATTCGCGGCCAGACTCACGAGATCGGTGTGCGCATGGCCCTGGGGGCCGACCGGGCCACGATTCTCGGCTGGGCGCTCGGGCGCAGCCTTCGCCTCACCGGCCTTGGCGTCGCATCCGGCCTGATCGTCTCCCTGGCCACGACCCGGCTACTGTCGCGGCTCCTGTTCAGGGTCAGCCCTACCGATCCGGCGACCTTCCTGCTCATCGCGCTGGTGCTGGTGGGCAGCGCGCTGCTCGGCAGCTACGTCCCCTGCCGGCGCGCCACCCGCGTCAGTCCGACCGAGGCGCTGCGCGAGGGCGCCTGACCACCTGCGGCTCGGCCTGGACCGGCTGGAACCTTCTCCGGACCAGGCGGCCCATCACGCCGACAGCGTGTAGAAGGCGCCGAGGATGGCACCGTACAACAGGTGGGCGAGGATCGTGGCGACCGGCGTGTGGCGGCCGTAGTTGAGCGCCAGGAAGCCGGGCGGCTCGAGCTGGCTGGTCGGGTTCGGGCCGTGCTCCTCGCTCGCCATGCGCCGGTGGACGTAGGGGAGCAGCGGCATCGCCACCGCCAGGATGAAGAGCGCTTGCGCGAGGCCGAGGATGGCGCCCAGCCACCAGGTGGCGCGGTTCAGGCTCTCGAACACGAGGGCGTAGAGGACCGCGAACAGCCAGCCGTTGGCCATGTGCAAGGCGAAGCCGTAGAGATTGGCGCGCCGGCGATCGGGGGTGAGGGCGGCGCCCAGGATCAACGGCATCGACATGCGCGACAGGCCGAGCCCCTGGCTCGCGGCGAGGCAGGTGGTGAGCACCGCCGTGGCGCAGAAGCCCCACAGCAAGATGCTGCCGAGGTTCAGATGCGCACTCCCTTGGCGCCGGCGGCCGGGGCGCTGAGGCCGCGCGCGCAGCCGGTGGCGCCGGTGATGGCCAGCGCCGCCGAGATGAGGCCGACGTGGGTGAAGGCTTGCGGGAAGTTGCCCAGGGCCGTCCCGGTCTGGGGATCGATCTGCTCCGCGAAGAGCCCGAGGTCGTTGGCGCAGGCGAGCACGCGCTCGAACTGGGCCAGGGCCTCCTCGACGCGGCCGGCGAGCGCCAGGAACTCGGCCAGCCAGAAGCTGCAGATGCCGAAGGCGGCTTCACCGCCGGGGATGCCGTCGGCGCCGGGAGGGTAGCGATAGAGCAGGCCGTTGCGCTCGAGGCGTCCGCGCACCGCCTCGAGCGTCGCCGCCAGGCGCGGCGAACCCGCCGGATCGTCCCAGCCGCGCAGGCCGAGCAGCAGCAGGCTGGCGTCGAGCTCGTCGCCGCCGAGCACGTCGACGTAGCTGCCGAGGCGCTGGTTGAAGCCCTCGGTCTCCACGGCGTGCCGCAGCGCGTCGCGGTCGCGGCGGAAGGCGCTCGCCGCGGCGGCGGACAGCGCGATCGCGCCGCGCTCGTGCAGGAGCAGCAGCTTGTCCAGGGCCACCCAGCACATGGCCTTGGAGTAGGTGTGATGGCGGCGGCCGGACCGCTTCTCCCAGATCCCTTCGTCGGGCTCGCGCCAGAGGACGCGGACGGTCTCGCCGAGCTGGCGCAGCAGCCGCCCTTCCGTGGCGTCGAGCGTGCCGCCGCGTTCGACGTACTCGAAAGCGGCCTGCGCGACCTCGCCGAAGATGTCGAGCTGCAGCTGCTCGACCGCGCCGTTGCCGACCCGCACCGGGCGCGAGCCGGCGTACCCCTCGAGCCAGGGAAGCTGCCGCTCGCGCAGCCTCACCTCGCCGTGGACGTCGTAGACGACGTTGAGGATGCGCAGGCGCGGCGTCCAGCGGTGGCCGACGGGGGCCGCGGTGCGCATGCGGGTGGCGTAGAGCAGCCAGGAGAAGAACGCCTGGCCCTCCTCCCGGAAACCGAGATCGAAGAAGGCGGTCAGCGTCCAGGAGGTGTCCCGCAGCCAGCAGTAGCGGTAGTCCCAGTTGCGGCTGCCGCCGATCTCCTCCGGCAGGGAGGTGGTGGGCGCGGCGACCACCGCGCCGGAAGGGGAGTAGGTGAGGAGCTTGAGGGTGAGCAGGCTGCGGACGACCGCCTCGGGATGGGGACCGAGGTAGACGCAGGCGGCAACCCACTGCTCCCACCAGCGCACGGAGCGCTCCAGGCGGCGGGCGGCGGCGTCGCCCAACGGCACGAAGACCCCGGGCTCCGCGGTCGCCGAGGCAAGCGACAGGAAGCGGCGGTCGCCGGCCCTGAGGGTCTCGCGGCCGTAGACCCCCTGGCGTCGGGGAAGCCTGGGGAGAGGGGATTGCCCGGGGTGCCCGGGGTGCCCGGAGGTACCGGAGATATCGGAGCCGGCGGCGACCGGCACCTCGCTGCGCAGCATGAGCAGCTGGTTGCCGTGCTCCCAGGTCACGCCGAGAGCGCGGCGGTCCCTGGGCTCGGCCGCGGTGCCGGCGGCGCCCCATGCGGGGCGTGGGTCGCAGCCCACCTCGACCTCGACCTCGCCGTCCACGCATTCCAGGCAGCGCAGCAGCTCGTGCTCGGGCAGCAGCTCGCCGCGGCGCTCGGCCTCGCCGGCGACGCTCATCGCGTCGGTCAGGCGCAGGACGCCGGCGGCGGTCTCGAAAGTGGTCTCGAGGACGTTGGTGCGACCGAGGTAGCGGCGCCGGACCTGGAACGCTCCGACCGGCCGAGCGAAGAAGCGGCCGCCGCGTCGCGCGTCGAGCAGCGCCGCGAAGACCGCAGCGGAGTCGAACCGCGGCAGGCAGAGGAAATCCACCGATCCCCAGCGCGACACCAGCGCCGCGGTGCGGCAGTCACCGATCAGGGCATAGTCGCGAATCGGCGCATAGGTCGGGATGAGATCGGATGGCATGGCCCATGTCGCAGGCAGCAGGCGCAGGCGCGCCCGGATTCCTGGTTCCTGGCGGGAGCCGTGTGCAAGCGGCGCGCCACTCGCCTGGCACCGCCGGACGGATGGCGATCGGGGCTATCATCAGCGGGTCCGTGACGGCGGGTGTCACCCGGGGAGGGGGGCCGTGAGCCACGATCACGGCTTGCGGCGCTTCGACGAGCTCAGGCCTTGGCGGCGGGCTGAGGTGCCGGCGGCGGGCGTCTGACGCGCGAACGCCGCGAGGGACCGGTGTGCGGGCTCCTACGGCGGCCCACAGTTGGCGGCGGACTGCTCGATCGTCCGGCCAGGACCGAGGCCGCGGCGGCCACAGCGTCTTTCAAGGTGTCCTCGCCTCCGGCATGGCGGGCGAGGATGGAGGTGATCAAGAAGTTCAGGCTCACCCCGTCGCGATCCGCAAGCTTCGCGAGGCGGGCGTGCAGGGAGGGCGTCATACGCAGGGAGATGTTCCCGCTGGGTCGACGCGTCCTGGGCTCGGGCACGGGGTAGCCGTTGTCGAGGCGCGTCGCGATCCAGACCTCGCGGGAATCGGCCAGGTTGGCGATCGCCTCGGTCGCCGTGGCCCCTTCGGCCATGCAGCCGTCGAGAGCCGGATGGGTGACGAAGTATCCGCCCTCCTCGTCCTCGGTGAGCTCGATCGGATACCGGAGAGACATGAAATAGGCAAGGCCCTTAGCCGACATGCGTGGGAGCCTCCTTTTCCTTGCGGTCTTGGCGCGGACCCGCTAGACGCCTTCTCGGCTCACGCATCGGGGGGCTCCCCATCCCCCTGGTGACGTGCTACCACATACGCTAGCACTTCTCGCCAGGGGTAGCAAATTCAGGCGCCGCCGCGCCAGCGTGCCGCCGGCGGCCGGGGCGACGCACCTGCCTCTGATTCTTAGGACGGAAAATCGAGGCTCCTCCGGCGCCCCTGGCACTTCTCGCCGAGGAGCCCCAGACCTCGCGGACCCCGGCGGGGCATGGTTATTGCTCAGGGCGGGGTTGAGGCGGATGCCCCGGATGGCGATCTCTCTGCGCCCTGCTCAGCTCAAGCGTTACAAGGACATCGTCCGGTTGGTGGTGAAGTATGGGCGGCTGGGGGCGGGGGCGGAGTCGGATGGGGACTTCGCCGGGCTGGCCGAGGGCGGGGCGGAGGAGACGGCCGACGCGGCGGCTGCCGGCCAGGCGCTGGCGGCCGATCTCGAGGCGTTGGGACCGACGTTCATCAAGCTCGGCCAGCTGCTGGCCACCCGCGCCGACCTGCTGCCGGTGCCTTATCTGACGGCCCTGGCGCGGCTGCAGGACAGGGTCGAGCCGTTCGCCTTCGAGGAGGTGCGGCGCATCGTCGAGGCCGAGCTCGGCGTGCGGCTGTCGAAGGCCTTCTCCCAGTTCGAGCCGGCGCCGCTGGCCGCGGCGTCGCTTGGCCAGGTGCACCGCGCGGCGCTGCTCGACGGGCGGCAGGTGGCGGTCAAGGTGCAGCGGCCGCGGATCCTCGACACCATCCTGGAGGACCTGGCCGCGCTGCAGGAGGCGGCGGGGCTGCTCGACGCGCACACCGACTTCGGCCGGCGCTTCCATCTCACCGGCCTGCTCAAGGAGTTCCGCAAGACGCTGGCGCGCGAGCTCGACTACCGGCTGGAGGCGGACAACCTGGTCCGCCTGGGCGAGATGCTGTCCGGCTGGCAGCGGCTGGTCGTGCCGCGGCCGGTGGACGACTTCACCACCTCGCGGGTGCTGACGATGGACTACGTGCGCGGCCGCAAGATCACCAGCATCGGCCCGCTGGCGCGGTTGGACATGGAGGGCGCGGCGCTCGCCGACGAGCTGTTCGCTGCCTACCTGCACCAGGTGCTGGTGGCGGGCTTTTTTCACGCCGATCCGCATCCCGGCAACATCTTCCTGACCGACGACGGGCGCCTGGCGCTGCTCGACCTCGGCATGGTGGGCCGCCTGTCGCCGGAGGGCCAGGAGCGGCTGCTGCGGCTGCTGCTGGCAATGAGCGACGGCCGCGGCGAGGAGGCGGCCTCCCTGGCCGCGGAGCTCGGCGAGCGACTCCCGGAGTTCGACGCGAGGAAGTTCAGGCAGACCATCGCCGCCCTGGTGGCGGAGCACCGCGGCGCCAGGCTCCAGGACATCGCGATCGGCCGGCTGATGCTGGCGGTGTCGCGCGAGGGCGCCGAGGCCGGCATCCGGCTGCTGCCGGAGCTGGCGCTGCTCGGCAAGACGCTGCTGCAGCTCGACGAGATCGGCCGCTGCCTCGACCCCGAGTTCGACCCCAACGCGGCGGTGCGCCGCCACGCCGCGGCGGTCACCGGCAAGCGGCTGCGGCAGAGCGCCTCGCCGGGCAGCCTGCTCGCCGGGATGCACGAGCTGAAGGAATTCGTCGAGCGCCTGCCGGCGCGGGCCAACCGCATCCTCGACAAAGTGGCCAACAACGAGCTGTCGATCCGCGTCGACACGATCGACGAGACACTGCTCATGCGCGGCGCCCAGAAGATCGCCAACCGCATCGCCATGGGCGTGGTGCTGGGCGCGCTGATCCTCGGCGCGGCGCTGCTGATGCGGGTGTCGACCTCGTTCCAGATCCTCGGCTACCCCGGCCTGGCGATGATCTGCTTCCTCGGCGCCGGCGCCGGCGGCGTCCTGCTGGTGCTGAGCATCTTGTGGAGCGACCGGCCGGCTCGCCAGCGATCGCGGCGCTGAGTGCCCGGGCGGCCGTTTCCCCTGCTACTCTATGGACGCGATGGGACGCTCTGAAGCAGCGCCTCTGGAAGCATCGACTCGGGAAGCCGCGCGGATGCATGATCACGGCCGTGAGCATGGAGGCCACGGGCATGGCCACGCCCACGGCCATGGCCTCGGGCACGTGCATAGCCCGGCCGGGAGTCTCGGCGCGGGGCACGAGCGGCGCCTGCTGTGGACGCTGTCGCTTGCGGCCACCTACATGCTGGCGGAAGCGGCCGGCGGCTGGCTGACCGGGTCGCTGGCGCTGCTTGCCGATGCCGGCCACATGCTCTCGGACGTGGCGGCGCTGGGGCTGTCGGTGTTCGCCATCCGCATCGCGCGGCGGCCGCCAACGCCGACCCGCACCTACGGCCACCATCGCACCGAGATCCTGGCGGCGCTGGTCAACGGTGCCATGCTGGTGGCGATCTCGATCTACATCGTGGTAGAGGCCTGCCGCCGGCTGGCGTCGCCTCCCGAGGTGAACGCGCCGGTCATGATGGCGGTGGCGGCCGGCGGCCTGCTGTTCAACCTCGTCGGCCTGCAGCTGCTCGCCGCTGGGCGGACGGAGAGCCTCAACGTGCGCGGCGCCTGGCTGCACGTGGCGACCGACGCGCTGGGCAGCCTGCAGACCATCGTCGCCGGCGCGCTCATCTGGTGGCTCGGTTGGCGCTGGGCCGATCCGGCGGCGTCGATCGTCATCGCGTTGCTGGTCATCTGGTCGTCGTGGTCGCTGCTGCGCGACGCGGTGGCGGTCCTCATGGAGGGCGTGCCGCGCCACCTCGACGTGGTGGAGGTGCGCGACGCGCTGGCCTGCGTCCCGGGCGTGGTCGGCGTGCACGATCTCCACGTCTGGACGATCACCAGCGGCCGCGATGCGCTCTCGGCGCACCTCGTGGTGGGGGAGTCGAGCCCGCGCGGCACGACGCTCGAGGAGGTGCGCGTCACCCTGGCCGACCGCTTCGGCATCAAGCACGTCACCGTGCAGCTCGAGCAGGACGAGTGCGGGGACGGCTGCCAGTGACCCGCCCGCTCGGCGACGAGGGCGAGGAGCCGGCGCGCTACGCCCGCGTGGAGAGCCCGGCGGACGTGCCGGCGCCGGACCCGCGGGCGGTTGACGTCGCCGTGCTCGACATGAATCATGGCTGGCCGAACCTCGGCCACGACTCGCTGGTGCATTCGCTGCTCGAGGGCGACGCGGACCGCCGGCGCGAGGAGCTGCGCAGCGGCGTCTTCGTGCGCGTCCTGTCCTACGACGTCCGGCGGAGCGGCATGGTGCCCGAGCTGCCGGCGGGCGGGCGTTTCGCGGTCTATGTCGGCACCGGCGGCCCCGGTCACATCGACCCGGCGCGCAATGACGGCGAGGACCCGGGCAGCCAGGGGGTGCGCGAGGACCCGCGCTGGGAAGCGCCGCTGTTCCGGCTGTTCGAGGCCATCCGCGACGACCCGGGCGCGGCGCTGCTGGCGGTCTGCCACAGCTTCGGCGTGATCTGCCGCTGGACGGGGATCGCGCGGCCGGTGCTGCGCGGCGCCGAGAAGGGGGGCAAGAGCACGGGAGTGCTCGAGAACGTGCTCACCGCCGAGGCCGCCGCGCATCCCTGGTTCGGGCGCTTCGCGCGGCCGGGGCGGCTGCGCATCCTTGACAACCGGCTCTACGATCTTCTGGAGGAGCCACGGCCGCTGCCCGCCGGCGCGCTGCGCATCGGCTACGAGACGCTCGGGGTGGGCGGTCCGCCCGGCGAGGCGCTGACCATGCTGGAGCTGGCGCGCGACGCCGGCGGCGTGATGCCGCGGATCTTCGGCGTCAACCACCATCCCGAGGTGATGCGCCGGGCGCACCAGCTCGAGCTGCTGGACGACAAGCTGCGGCGCGGCGAGGTGAGCGCGCAGTGGGTGGCGGAGCGGCGCGAGATCCTCACCCGCACCTACCCAGGCGAGGACAGCGAGAGCCGCCTGCAGCGGACGTCGGAGTGCACGCTGCTCGGGCCGCTGCGCTTCTTCCTCTATCGCGAGCTGCGCCGGCGCGCGGCGGCGCTGCGCCTGGCTTGCGAGCTGCACGAGGACCAGGTGCTGCGCCACGGAGCGCCAGCCACCGCATGAGGCCGCGTCCGCCGTTCTCCTGGGAGCTGACGCCGGAGCAGGAGATCGCCGCCTTCGAGCAGCTGAAGCCCCGGCTGCGCGACGTCTGGGCCACCCTGATGTTGCGCGACGAGGAGCCGCACACCTCGGTGGTGGTGCCGTCGCTCACCCTGGATCGCGACAGCCTGTCGAAGCTGGCCGGCGCCAGCTTCTACGAGGAGCGCCTGCTGTTCCTGCTCATCCGGCTGCGCAACCCGCGGGCGAGGATGGTCTACGTGACCTCGCAGCCGGTGCACCCGTTGATCCTCGAGTATTACTTCCAGCTGCTCGCCGGGATGCCGGCGAGCCACGCCCGGTCCCGGCTGACGCTGCTCTGCGCCTACGATGCCTCGCCGCGCTCGCTGACCGAGAAGGTGCTCGAACGGCCGCGGCTGATCCAGCGCATCCGCGACGGCATCCAGGACCCGGAGCGCGCCTACCTGACCGTGTTCAACGCCACGCCGTTCGAGCGCCGGCTGGCGGTGCTGCTCGGCATCCCGCTCAACGGCTGCGATCCGGAGCTGGCCCGCCTCGGCACCAAGTCGGGGAGCCGCCAGGCGTTCCGCGAGGCCGGGGTGGCGCTGCCCGAGGGACAGGAGAACCTGCGCGACCGCACGGACGTCGAGGCGGCGCTGGTCGACCTGCGGCGGCGGCGGCCCGGGCTGCGCCGGGCGGTGATCAAGCTCGACGACAGCTTCTCTGGCGAGGGCAACGCCGTCTTCCGCTATCCCGGCGGGGACGGGGCAGGGCGGCGGCGGAGCGGGAGCGGCGGGAGCGGCAGGACATGCAGCCCGGCGGCGGTGCGCGACGGGCTGGCGTCCATCGAGCTGTCGGTGCCGGGCGAGACGCCCGACAGCTACTTCGCCAAGTTCGGCAGCATGGGTGGCGTGGTGGAGGAATTCATCGACGGCAGGGAGAAGACGTCGCCGAGCACGCAGCTGCGCATCAGCCCTTACGGCGAGGTGATGGTCATCTCGACCCACGACCAGATCCTCGGCGGCGCGAGCCAGCAGGTGTTCCTGGGCTGCCGCTTCCCGGCCCGCGACGACTACCGGATGCGGATGCAGGAGGCGGCGATGCGCGTCGGCGAGGTGCTGGCGGCGCACGGCGTGGTGAGCCGCTTCGGGGTCGACTTCCTGGCCTGGCGCGACGACCCGGCGCTGGGCTGGAACCTGGCCGCGATCGAGATCAACCTGCGCATGGGCGGCACCACCCATCCGTACCTGGCGTTGCAGTTCCTGACCGGCGGCGCGCTCGACGGGGCGACCGGCCTGTTCTGGTCGCCGACCGGGCACACCAAGTGTTACGTGGCGACCGACAACCTGCACTCCGAGGCCTACCGCGGCCTGCTGCCCGAGGACCTCATCGAGATCCTGACCGAGACCCGCCTGCACTACAGCCTCGGCAGCGAATCCGGCGCGCTCTTCCACCTGATCGGCGCGGTGTCGGAGTTCGGCAAGTTGGGAGTCACCTCGATCGCCGACACCCACGAGGAGGCGGACGCGATCTATCAGCGGGCGCTTGCGGTGCTGGACCGTGAGACGGCCTCGCGCCGGCCGGGAGAGATGGGGCTGTTGGGGGGACCGGCAGGTCCGGGGTTGGCGGCCCGGCCGGGGCTGCCGGCAGGGTGAGGCACGACACGGCCCGCCGTTGGTTCGTTCCCATCGGCCAGGTCCGACCCCGACCAATGAAGGTGGGCGTGGTGCCCCCTTCCCCCCCGGAGGGGGGCCGCGGCTCCGCCTGTCGCCAGTCGCGGCATCCCGGCTGGGAGGCCGCGGCTCCGCCTGTCGCCTGTCGCGGCACCCCGGCTGGGAGGAAGGGGGTTGGGGGGATGCGGGGGGCGATCCGATAGACGCTGGTAAGTTGCGCGACACGTCTGAGCTCCGAAGGCGCTACGGGTAGAACCGGGCAGGCGGGTCCTCTTCTTAACCCTCCGGGGCTGCAGGCAACCGGGATATACTGTCGGGCGTAACCAGGCAAGACTCAGTTCCCGCGAACCAGACTGGCAGTCCTTGGAGGCGACCATGAAACGCTCCTCCCGCATGACCATTCAGCAGGCCACGCAGAACTATGAGCGCTGGATCGCCGGCCTCCTCGAGATCGTGCCCGAGGACCTCGCGCTGAAGCACCAGAGGATGGCCGCCGCCGTCTTCCCGTTCCTGCGCGCCACCTACTACCGCTGGGCGCAGCTGTTCCCGCACCTCTGCAAGGACCTCAGCCGGGCGCCGCAGGTGCTGGCGGTGGGCGACCTGCACGTCGAGAACTTCGGCACCTGGCGCGACGCGGAGGGGCGGCTGATCTGGGGGATCAACGATTTCGACGAGACCTGCCGCCTGCCGTACGTCCACGACCTGGTGCGGCTGGCGACCAGCGCCCACCTGGCGATCGGCGACGGCCACCTGAAGATCAACGCCAGGGAGGCCTGCGAATCGATCCTCGGCGGTTACCGCGAGGGGCTCGAGGCGAGCGGCCGCCCGTTCGTCCTCGCGGAGCACTCGAAGTCGCTGCGCGAGATGGCGACCGCTCGGCTCATCGACCCGCAGAAGTTCTGGGCGAAGCTCGACGGTCTGCCGACGTGGAAGGGCGACGTGCCGGCGCGGGCCGTCAAGGCGATCTCGGGCCTGTTGCCGAAGCCCGACATGCCGCGGCGGATCGTGCACCGGGTGGCGGGGCTGGGCAGCCTGGGGCGGCAGCGCTTCGTGGCCATCGCCGAGTGGCGGGGCGGCAGGGTCGCCCGCGAGGCTAAGGCGTTGGCGCCGTCGGCGGCAGTGTGGGCGTTCGGCGGCGAGGGACAGACCAGGGTGCTGTACCAGAACATCCTCGATCAGTCGGTGCGCAGCATCGATCCCTGGGTCAAGGTGCGCCGGCGGTGGATCGTCCGCCGGCTGGCGCCGGATTGCTCGCGCATCGAGCTGTCCGAGCTGCCCGAGGAGCGCGAAGAGACGCGCCTGCTGCGCGCCATGGGCTGGGAGACCGCCAACGTCCACCTCGGCAGCAGATCGGCGCACGCGTTGCTGGTGGACCTGGCGGAGCGCCAGGGCGACTGGCTGCACGAAGCCGCGAAGAAGATGCTGGCGGCGGTCACGGAAGACTGGGAGGCCTGGCGCCAGCACCCGGTCGAGCCGGCGGCGGTGCCGGGGACCGCCGCGACGGCGCTGGCGGCGGTGCCGCCGCTGGAGCAGGCCAGCGACATGGACGTAGGGACGGCCGCGCGGGCGGCGTCGCCGGGCAAGAAGGGCAGGGCGGAGAAGGTGAGGGCGGCCGCCGGCAAGGCGGCCGCGGCGGCAGGCAAGGGCGGGAAGGGAGCAAAGACCGCCACCGCCGAGAAGAGCGAGAGGGCCAAGAAGACCGCGAAGACCGCGAAGAGCGAGAAGGG
>DATNKH010000360.1:0-2444 GCA_035603475.1 Thermoanaerobaculia bacterium | reverse complement strand
CGGCCTCGGGTTCCACGCCGGGATCGACCTGGCGGCGCCGCGCGGCACGCCGATCCTCGCCCCGGCCGACGGCGTGGTGACCTTCGCGGGCCGGGTACCGCTGGCACGCAGCCCGGCCTGGTGGCGCTACGGCGACCTGGTGGCGGTGGCGCACGGCGACCGCTACCTCACCCTCTACGGCCACTGCGACGCCCTGAAGGTCGCCGCCGGCCAGGCGGTGCGGCGCGGCGAGCCCCTGGCCGCCGTCGGCAGCTCCGGCTGGAGCCTGAGCCCGCACCTCCACTACGAGATCAGGCGCCGCGCCCCGGGCGGCGCCCTGACACCCATCAACCCGCTGATCTACATCCTCGACCACCGCTGGCCCGACCAGGAGCGCCTCCTAGCCCGAGCCCAGGACCCCGCCGCCACCTACGAGCCCCTGCCCCCAGGCCTGGATCATCCACCGGGGCCTGTGAGGCACCCTAGATCCCGGTGACCCGCACCACTTCCTCGAACGTCGTCGAGCCTTCGGCGAGCTTGCGGAGGGCGGACTGGCGGAGGGTGCGCATGCCGTTCTTGACCGCTTCGCGCTTGATCTCGGGGGCGTCGGCGCCGCGCAGGACCAGCGACTTGACGGCGTCGTCGATGGGCAGGATCTCGAAGATGCCGGTGCGGCCGAGGTAGCCGGTGCCGCGGCACTCGAAGCACCCCTCGCCCTCCTTGACCTTGATGCGCTTGCCGGCGGGGACCGACAGGCGCAGGGTGGCGGCCTCGTCGGCGGAGAGGTGGCGCTCGGCGATGCAGTGTGGGCAGATGCGGCGCAGCAGCCGCTGCGCCATGGAGCCAACCAGCGTCGAGCTGATCAAGAAGCGCTCGACCCCGAGGTCCACCAGGCGGGAGATCGAGGAGGAGGCGTCGTTGGTGTGCAGGGTCGAGAAGACCAGGTGGCCGGTGAGCGCCGCCTGGATGGCGTACTGGGCGGTCTCGGGGTCGCGGACCTCGCCAACCATGATCACGTCCGGGTCCTGGCGCAGGATGTGACGCAGGGCGACGGCGAAAGTGATGCCGACCTTGAGCTGGACCGAGGTCTGGTTGAACTCCTCGTAGACCATCTCGATGGGATCCTCGATGGTCGTCACGTTGAGCTCGCGGGTGGCGATGGTCTTGAGCGTCGAGTAGAGGGTGGTGGTCTTGCCGGAGCCGGTGGGTCCGGTCACCAGGATGATGCCGTGAGGGCGGCTGATGAAGTCGTTGAACAGCTGCATCTCGTCGGGGTAGAAGCCCAGCCCGGTGAGGTCCTGCAGCAGCAGCTGCGGGTCGAAGATGCGCATCACCACCTTCTCGCCGAAGGCGACGGGAAGGGTGGCGATGCGCAACTCGACGTCGCGGCCGTTGCGCGTGGCCTTGATGCGGCCGTCCTGGGGGCGGCGCTTCTCGGCGATGTCCAGGCGTGACATGGTCTTGATGCGCGACACCACCGCCGCATGCACGATCTTGGGCATCTTCTGGATGTCGTGCAGGACGCCGTCGATGCGGAAGCGGATCAGGCTCTCGTCGCGCTTCGGCTCGATGTGGATGTCGCTCGCCCGGCTGTCGAAGGCATGCTGCATCATGAACTCGACGGCGTTGACCACGTGCTGGTCCGAGGACTCGATCTCGGTCTCGCTCTTCATCCGCACCAGCTGCTCGAGGTTGCCGAGGTCGATGCCGCTCGAGAGGTCGCGCTCGGCGCGCTTGACCGAGTGGCGAAGGCCGTAGAACTCGGTGATCGCCTTGAGGATGTCGGGCTCGGAGGCGACCACCAGCTCGATGTCGCGGCCGGCGATGCGGCGGAAGGAGTCGACGCCCTCGAGGTCGTAAGGGTTGGCGCAGGCGACGCGCAGGCGGCCATTGGTCATCTGCAGCGGGATCATGCGGTGGCGGCGCGCGAACGGCCGCGACATCTTCGACTCCATGAGGTCGGCGTTGAGGCTGAGGCTGTCGATGCGTTGATGGATCAGGCCGGCGTCGGCGGCGATGGCCTGGGCGATCTCCTGCTCGCCGATGGCGGTCCCCGTATCCTTGGCGTGGGGCAGGTGCAGGCGCATCACCAGGTCGTAGGCGAGGGCCTTCTGCTCGTAGGCGGCGCTCGAGCGCAGGCGGTGGGGCACGAGCTTGGCCTCCTGGCGGATGGTCTCGCCCTGCTCGCGGCTGACGTAGCCCTGGCGGACCAGGATGTCGGCCACCAATTCGGGGGTGAGGTTCATGGGTTCGGGCCTCCTGCGGCCTGCCGGCTCGCCACCAGTCTAACGGAAGACGCCTCCGGGGAATCTCCCTCCGGCCCGGGCCCAGCGATTCCGCAGAAGAGGACCTCCGGTCGAGGGCTGGGTGTCGTGGAGCGAGCTTTTTCAGACTGGGAGGGCGTCCGCTAAGGGTATAGGGGGGTTGGTGGAGGCGTCGAGGAGGCTGGCGAGCATCGCGGGGGG
>DATNKH010000359.1:0-3171 GCA_035603475.1 Thermoanaerobaculia bacterium | reverse complement strand
CAGCGACGACCTCGGCGATCTGAACGTCGACCCGACCGGCAGAACGTGCGCCGCGATCGCGGTGAGCGGGGCGGCTGCTGCATGCCTTGCTCCTCTCGCCGCCGGCTGGCTCTGGGTCACGGCCGCGGCCGCGGCGGCGCTGCTGGTCCTGAACCGGCGCCTCTACGGGTTCTTCCTGCGCCGGCGCGGGGCGCTCTTCGCTCTCGGCGCGATCCCGCTGCACTGGCTCTATCATCTCTATTGCGCCGCGGCCGCGGCCATCGCCGCCGCGGGTCATCTCGGCAGGCGGCTCAGGCTCGGCGTACGCGCCGTGCGCGCGGAGACCCGGTGACCGCCGCCGGGATCGGGGTACCAACCGCCGCCGGGAACGGGGCGCCAACCGCCGCTGGGAACGAGGCGCCGGCCGGCGGGACCGGAGCGGCCGCCGGCGCGCCGGCGGTCATCATCGGCGCCGGCCCGGCGGGCCTCGCGGCGGCCTATGAGCTGTCGCGGCTGAAGCTGCCGGCGATCGTCTTCGAGCGCGACCAGGTGGTGGGCGGGCTGGCCCGCACCGTCGAGCATCGCGCCTACCGCTTCGACATCGGCGGCCACCGGTTCTTCACCAAGTCTCGGCTGGTGACCGAGATGTGGCGCGAGGTCCTCGGCGAGGAGCTGCTGGAACGGCCCCGCCTCTCGCGTATCTATTACCGGGAGAAGTTCTTCGATTACCCGTTGAAGCCATGGCGGGCGCTCGCCGCCCTCGGGCCCTGGGAGACGATGCGCATCGCCGCGAGCTACGCCGCGGCCCAGCTCGCGCCGTCGCCGGTCGAGCGCAGCTTCGAGCAATGGATCGTCAACCGCTTCGGCCGCCGCCTGTATGAAGTCTTTTTCAAGACCTACACCGAGAAGGTCTGGGGCATCCCCTGCTCGCAGATCGACGCGGCGTGGGCGGCGCAGCGGATCAAGAACCTGGACCTCTGGGCCGCCGTGCGCAGCGCCCTGCCCGGCGGCCGCCGGCGCGGCGGCGGCGGGATCGCCACGCTCATCGAGCGCTTCCATTATCCACGCCTGGGACCCGGCCAGATGTGGCAGCGCTGCCGCGAGCTGAACGGCGCCAGCGGCGCGCCGACGGTGACCGGGGCGCGGGTGGTCGGCGTTCATCTCGACAACGGCAGCACCGCGGTGAGGATCCGCCACGGCGACGGCAGGGAGGAGCGGGTGGCCGCGGGTCACGTCATCTCCTCGATGCCGCTCGGCGAGCTGCTCTCCATCCTCGATCCGCGGCCGCCGCCCGCGGTGCTGGCGGCGGCCGGCCGGCTGCGCTACCGGGACTTCCTCACCGTGCTGCTGATCGTCCGGCGCGCGGAGATGTTCCCCGACAACTGGATCTACATCCACGCTCCCGAGGTGCGCGTCGGCCGCGTCCAGAACTTCAAGAACTGGAGCGCCGACCTGGTTCCCGATCCGTCCACGACCTCGCTCGGCTGCGAGTACTTCCTCTCGGAGCGGGATGCGCTCTGGCAGGCCTCCGACGCCGCGCTGGTCGATCTCGCCACCCGCGAGCTGGCGGCGATCGGGTTGCTCCATCCGGGCGAGGTGGCGGGCGGCGCCGTGGTGCGCATGCCGAAGGCCTACCCGGTGTACGACGCCTCCTACCGCGCGGCGCTCGCCGAGATCCGCGCCTACCTGGCGGGCATCCCGAACCTCCACCTCGTCGGGCGCAACGGCCAGCACCGTTACAACAACCAGGACCATTCCATGCTCACCGGCATCTTCGCGGCGCGCAACGTCGCCGGCGCCGCGTACGATCTCTGGCAGGTCAACGCCGACGCGGAGTACCACGAGGAGGCGCCCGCCGCCGACCGCCTGGCCCCCGTGCCGCTCGCCGCGCCGACCGCGGGATGAGGCAGATCCTCGCCAACGTCTGGCACCTGTTCGTGCGCGGCCTGCGGTCCGCGGTCCGCCTGCCGACCTTCCTCGTCCTGTCGCTCGTGCAGCCTCTCTTCTGGCTGCTCCTCTTCGCGCCGCTCATGGCCAGGGTGGCCGCGGTGCCGGGGTTCGGCGCCTCCTCGTATCTCGATTTCGTGGCGCCCGGCATCGCGGTGATGACGGCGCTCTTCAGCGCCGTCTGGTCCGGCGTGGGCTTGCTGCAGGACATGGAGCGCGGGGTGCTCGACCGCTTCCTGGTGACGCCCGTGTCGCGCGGCGCGCTGATCGGCGGCCGCGTCCTCAACGCGGCGCTGCAGGTCGCTTTCCAGGCCGCGGTCGTCCTCGCCGTCGCCGCGCTGGCGGGGGGGCGCGCGCGAGGGGGCGCGCCCGGGATCGTCGTGGCGCTGGTGGCCGCCGCGCTGCTCGCCGTCCTGCTGGCCTGCTGCTCGAGCGCGGTGGCACTGCTCGCCCGCCGCCAGGAGGCGCTGGTCGCGGCCGTCAACTTCGTCGCCCTGCCGCTCTCCTCGCTGTCGAGCATGATCATGGCGAGCGCCCTGATGCCGGGCTGGATCCGCGCCGTCGCGCGCTGGAACCCGGTCGACTGGGCGGTGGTCGCCGCCCGCGCCGGTTACGACGGGCGCTGGGAACGTCTTCCCGGAGCCCTCGCTCCGCTCGCCGGCGGCGCCCTGCTCGCCGCCTGGCTGGCCACGCGCTCCTTCGACCGCTACCTGCGGACACTGTAGTCTGGGCTGTCCGCTTTTCGGGGGAGGTACCAGCGTGGAGGCCGAATCGGCTGGACAGGCGAACCGGGTGCAGTGCTGCGTCGCCGGCGGCGGACCCGCCGGGGTCATGGTCGGGTTCCTGCTCGCTCGCGCCGGCGTCGCGACCCTGGTGCTGGAGAAGCACCGCGACTTCCTGCGCGATTTCCGCGGTGACACGGTGCATCCCTCGACGCTGGAGGTGATGGCCGAGCTCGGCCTGCTCGACTCCCTGCTCGCGATCCGGCACCAGGAGCTGCGCGAGATCCACGCGCAGATCGGCGACACGGAGATCCAGCTCGCCGACTTCTCCCGTCTACCGACGCGGTGCCGCTTCCTGGCTCTCATGCCGCAGTGGGACTTCCTCGAGTTCCTCGCCGCGCAGGGTCGCCGCTACGGGGAGTTCCAGCTGCGCCTGCAGGCCGAGGTCAAGGACGTCGTCGAGGAGCAGGGCCGCGTCACCGGGGTGCTGGTCGAGTCGCCGGAGGGGACGTCGCGCGTCGCG
>DATNKH010000358.1:0-20954 GCA_035603475.1 Thermoanaerobaculia bacterium | reverse complement strand
GGTCCTCGTCATGCGTCGGCTCCGGTCGCGGGTGGCAGAATGGCGGAAGTCGCAGAGGTCGCGGAAGTCGCAGGAGTCGCGGCAGTCGCAGGCTCGTGAAGATCGATCCAGCCTCAGAACGAGCGTTTCACCAGCGCCAGGATCTCGCCCACGATGCCGCGCCGGAAGGCGAGCACGCAGGCCATGAAGACGCCGCCGGTGATGACGGTGACCCAGGAGCCGTAGCTCGCCAGGTAGTTCTCGAGGGCGACCACCAGGAGCGCGCCCACGAAAGGTCCCAGCGGCGTGCCCATGCCGCCCAGCAGTGTCATCAGGACGACCTGGCCCGAGCGGTGCCAGTGGACGTCGGAGAGCGTGGCCGACTGGAAGACGAGCGCCTTCATCGATCCCGCCAGGCCGGAGAGGCCGGCCGAGATGACGAAGGCGAGGAGCTTGTAGCGGTCGACGTCGTAGCCGAGCGACACCGCGCGGGGCTCGTTCTCGCGGATCGCGCGCAGCACCTGGCCGAAAGGCGAGTGAATGGTGCGATGGATCACCCAGAAGCCCAGCAGGAACAGGGCGAAGACGAAGTAATACATCGGGAAGTTGCCCGACAGCCCGAAGAGGCCGAGCAGCTTGCTGCGCGGGATGCCCTGCAGGCCGTCCTCGCCGCCCGTCCACGGCGCCTGCAGCACGAGGAAGTAGACCATCTGCGCGAAGCCGAGGGTGATCATCGCGAAGTAGATCCCGGAGCGGCGGATCGCCAGGGCGCCGAAGACCAGTCCGAGCAGCGCGGCCACCGCCGTGCCGGCGAGGATCCCGATCTCGATGGGCAGTCCCCAGACCTTCACCGCCAGGCCCGTGAGATAGGCCGCCGAGCCCAGGAAGGCGGCGTGGCCGAAGGAGAGCAGCCCGGCGTACCCGAGGAGAAGGTTGAAGGCGCAGGCGAAGAGCGCCAGGCACAGGACGTTCATGGCGAAGACCGGGTAGATGAGGAACGGCGCGGCCAGGCCGAGCACGATCAGCAGGGCGTACGCCCAGGCGGCGGCCGGCACGCTGCCCCGTGTCGCTCTCATCGTCTCATCGCTCTCGGTGCTCTCGGCGATCTCAGCGCTCTCATCGACCTCAGCGCTCTCATCGCTGCCTTCCGAACAGCCCGGCTGGACGCAGCAGCAGCACGATGGCCATGACGACGAAGACCACGACGTCGGAGGCGGGCGGATAGAGGAACTTGGTGAGCCCCTCGACCAGCCCGAGGCCGAGGCCGGTGACGATCGAGCCGACGATCGACCCCATGCCGCCGATGACCACGACGGCGAAGACCACCATGATGACGCCCGAGCCCATGAGCGGAGTGACCTGGTAGATGGGCGCCGCCATGACGCCGGCGAAGGCCGCCAGCGCCACGCCGTAGCCGTAGGTGAGGCTGAACATCAGCGGCACGTTGACGCCGAAGGCCTGCAGCAGGGCCGGGTTCTCGGTGCCGGCCCTGAGGTAGGCCCCGAGGCGGGTCTTCTCGATGACGAACCAGCTGGTGAAGCACACCGTCATCGAGACCAGGACGACCCAGGCCCGGTACCGCGGCAGGTACATGAAGCCGAGGTTGGTGCCGCCTTCCAGCGCCGCGGGCACCGGGTAGGAGTTGCCGGAGATCCCGTAGACGTTCTGGAAGAGCCCCTCGAGGACGAGGGCGAGCCCGAACGTGAGCAGCAGGCCGTAGAGCGGATCGAGGCCGTGGAGGCGCCGCAGGCAGAGCCGCTCGAAGACCAGGCCGAAGAGGCCCACGGCGAGCGGCGCCAGGAGGAGCGCCCACCAGTAGCCGACCCCCCAGTAATGCAGCGCCATCCAGGCGGCGAAGGCGCCCAGCATGTACTGGGCGCCGTGCGCGAAGTTGACGACGTTCAGCAGGCCGAAGATGATGGCCAGGCCCAGGCTGAGGAGGGCGTAGAACGAGCCGTTGATGAGGCCAATGAGGAGTTGGCCGCTCAGGACCTGGATCATGTGGGCCGGCGCCTCCCTCTTCCTTCCTTCCTTCTTACTTCTTACTTCTTCACCAGCGGGCAGGCGGGGTCGGGCGCCTCGAAGGCCTCGGCGGCCGGGATGGTCCGGATGATCTTGTAGTAGTCCCAGGGGTACTTGGACTGCTCGGGCGACTTGACCTGCGCGAGGTACATGTCGTGGCGATGCAGGCCGTCGGCGCCGATCCTGCCGTTCTTCGCGAAGAAGTCGTTCACCGGCATCTCGCGCATCTTGGCCATCACCTTGTCCGCGTCGTCGGTGCCCGCCGCCTTGATCGCCTCGAAGTAGTGCATCAGCTCCGAGTAGACGCCGGCCTGGACCATCGTGGGCATCTTGTGATGGCGCTCGAAGAAGCGCTTCGACCACTTGCGGCTGGCGTCGTCGCGGTCCCAGTAGAACGCCGTGGTCAGGTACATTCCCTTCGCCGTGGCCAGGCCGAGGCTGTGGACGTCCGACAGGAAGACGAGCAGTCCCGCCAGGTTCTGCTTCTTGGTGAGCCCGAACTCGTTCGCCTGCTTGATGGAGTTGATCGTGTCCGCGCCGGCGTTGGCGAGGCCGATGATCTGCGCGCCGGAGCCCTGGGCCTGCAGCAGGTACGAGGAGAAGTCGGTGGTGGGGAAGGGCGCCTTGACGCCACCCAGGATCTTGCCGCCCGACGCCAGGACCACCTTCGAGGTGTCCGCCTCGAGCGACTTGCCGAAGACGTAGTCGGCGGTGATGAAGAACCAGGTCTTGCCGCCCTGGTTCACCACCGCGCGGCCGGTGCCCGCCGCCATGGCGTAGGTGTTGTAGGTGTAGTGGACGTTGTAGGGGGTGCACTTGTCGCCCGCGATCGGCGTCGAGCCGGGGCCGGAGAGCAAGGTGATCCGCTTCTTCTCGGCGGCCACCGGCATGACGGCCAGCGCAGTGGAGCTCGAGACCAGGTCGGCGATGGCGTCCACCTGCTGCTCGTCGAACCACTTGCGCGCGACGCCCGAGGCGACGTCGGCCTTGTTCTGGTGATCGGCGCTGATGATGACGATCGGCTTGCCGAGCACCTTGCCGCCGAAGTCCTCCGCCGCCATCTGGGCCGCGATGACCGAGCCGGGCCCGGCGAGGTCCGAGTAGGCGCCGGTCATGTCGGTCAGCACCCCGACTTTGACGACGTTGTCCGAGATCTGCGCGGCGGCGGGAGCGGCGGCGCAGACCGCCAGGGCGACCGTCAAGACGCCGATCAGGGCGGCGGTCAGGGCGACGGTCGAAACGACGGTCCGAGCGGCGGTCGCTGCGACTGTCGAAGCGGCGGTCGCAGCGAGGTTCCGGTTGGTTCGTGCCATAGGTCCTCCCTTTCGTGGGTGAGTCGATGCGATGAGCCTCAGGTGCCCTCAGACGCCAAGGAATCGATGCAGCGTCTCCTCGCTCCCCTGCAGCCCGGCGCGAGGGATCATATCGACGATGCGGCCATGCTCGATCAGGTAGTGGCGGTCCGCGAGCGGCGCGACGAAGCGGAAGTTCTGCTCGACGAGGATCATGGTGAAGCCCTGCTCCTTGAGCGTCCGCACGACGCGTCCGAGCGTCTGCACGATCACCGGGGCGAGCCCCTCGGTGATCTCGTCGAGGAGCAGCAGGCGCGCGCCGACGCGGAGGATGCGGGCCATGGCGAGCATCTGCTGTTCGCCGCCGGAGAGGCGCGTGCCCTGGCTCCGGCGCCGCTCGAGGAGGTTCGGGAACATGGCGTAGATCGCCTCGTCGCTCATGCCGCCGGTCCCGACCTTCGGCAGCAGGGTCAGGTTCTCCTCGGCCGAGAGGCTGGCGAAGATACCGCGCTCCTCGGGACAGTAGCCGATGCCGAGCCGAACGACGCGGTGAGGCGGCAGGGCGATCGTCTCGCGGCCGTTCATCATGATCGAACCCGTCCGGCGCGGCACGAGGCCGAGGATGGACTTGAGCGTCGTCGTTCGCCCCGACCCGTTGCGGCCGAGCAGCGTCACGATCTCCCCCTTCCGCACCTCGAGATCGAGCCCGTGGAGGATGTGCGACTCGCCGTAGAACGCGTGCAGGTCGGTCACCCGCAGCAGCTCGTGATGCGGCGCGAAGGCGCTGGTCACGGCTGGACCCCGGCGGAGGCCCGCAGCGCGAAGGCGTCGGTCACGGCTCGGCTCCCTCGGCTCCCTCGACCCCGATATAGGCCTCGAGCACGGCCGGATCGCGCGAGACCTCGGCATAGCCGCCCTCGGCGAGCACGCTGCCGCGCGCCAGCACGGTGATGGTGTCGGAGAGATCGGCGACGACCGACAGGTTGTGCTCCACCATGAGGACCGTGCGCCCGGCGGACAGCTTGCGGATCAGCGCCACGACCCGGCCGACGTCCTCGCGGCCCATCCCCTGGGTCGGCTCGTCGAGGAGCATCAGCTCGGGCTCGAGCGCCAGGGTCGTCGCCAGCTCGAGCGCCCGCTTGCGGCCGTACGACAGCTCGACGGTGTGCGCCCGCGCCTGGCCGGCGAGGTCCACCGCCTCGAGCAGCTCCATCGCCCGCTCGTCCAGCACCTCGAGGCTGCGTTGCGAGCGCCAGAAATGGAACGAGGTCCCGAGCCGCCGCTGCAGGGCGACCCGCACGTTCTCGAGCACCGTGAGACCCGGGAACACCGCCGAGATCTGGAACGAGCGCACCAGCCCCTGCCGCGCCACCGCCGCGGGACGGAGCCGGGTCACATCCTGGCCGTTGTAGACGATGGCGCCGGAGGTCGCCGGAAGAAACCGGGTCAGCAAGTTGAACACGGTCGTCTTGCCCGCGCCATTCGGGCCGATCAGCGCATGGATCGAGCCCCGGCGCACGCGCAAGTCGATCCCGTCGACCGCGACGAACCCTTGGAACTCCTTCCTCAGCCCTCGGGTCTCGAGGATCATCTCGTCGGTCATACCCGTCCATGCCGGAGTGGGCCAGGCCCGGCTACCTCCCACTCGATGTCGCCGGTGAGCTGGCAGATCTTGTCACCGGAGGCGGGCGGCTTCAAGGGGAGGCGGGGCGGGGCGGCGAGGGAGCGAGTGGCCGCACCGGGGGATGGCGGGGTCCCCTCGGGCCGACGCCGCCAAGTCGGGAGCTTGCTCGGCTGGACTAGACTGAGCCAATGACCATGCCCGCCGAGCTCAGAGCAGCGCTGAGCGGCGTCCTGGCAGGGCGACCAGAGGTCGAGCTCGCCCTGCTCTTCGGCTCGACCGCCCGCGGTCAGGCTCGTCCCGGTTCTGATCTGGACGTGGCGGTCCGCAGCCTCGCCGGCCATGCCGTCGATCCACTCGGCCTCGCCGCCGACCTCTCCGCCGCCACCCGGCGCGAGGTCGACATCGTGGATCTCGACGAGGCCGGCTATCCCATGCTGCGCATCCTCCTGCGGGAGGCGATCGAGCTTCACGAGGGTCGCCCAGGGGCCGCCGCCGACTGGCGAACCCGGGCCATCCTCGAGACCGAGACCGACCGCCCCTGGTTCGAGCGCATGCGCGATGCCTACCTCGCACATCTGGCGGAAGGCGGCGCAGGCATGGTTGACGCCGACCTCGCCGCCGCCAAGCTGCGCGAGCTTGCCGAGCGCATTGCGAGGGTGCGTGCCCGCGTGCCGTCGCAAGCGTCTGCCCTCGTGGCCGACCGCGACACCCTCGAGCTGGTCGCCTTCAACCTGATGCTCGCCGTCCAGAGCTGCCTCGACATCGCCAGCCACTTGATCGCGGACGAGGGGTGGCCGCCGGCCGTCACCCTCGGCGAAGCGTTCGAGCGCCTCGGCGAGCGAGGAGTACTCGACCGCACGACGGCGGAGGCCCTACGCCGCGCCACGGGCCTCCGCAACGTCGTTGCCCACGGCTACTCGGCAGCGGCGCCAGAGCTACTCCGTCAGGCTGCCACTGCGGGTCTCGCCGACCTGGAGCGCTTCTCCCAGCAGGTCAGCGCCTGGGTCGGCACCCGGCAGCCCTCATGACAGCTATGAACGGCGGCAAGAGGTCAGCGGAGAAGTAAGAACAGCAAGGAATCCGGCAAGGTCAGATCAGGCCTCGGGCTCGCAGCTTTGCCACAACAGGGGATTCGCCGGCCTCGGCGCGAAGCCTTTCAGCGTACTCTTGGCGCCGGGCCATATCCGCCTCGACCTCCTCGCGGTGGTCCCAATAGTAGGCAAGGGCCGAATGAACCTGCCCCATGGTCAGGTAGGGATGCTGGAACACCAGCTCCTCGGGACTCCAACCGTGCGCCTTGACCTCGGCGACGAGTTCCACGATCTTCATGTTGGCGGCCCTGATCCAAGGAATCCCCCGCTCGTCCAGGGCGATGTGCTCGTAGGTGGTGGGCGTCGCGGCAATCATGGCTCTCTACCTCAGCGCCGACTCCAGATTGAACCGATGGAATCGGGTGGTCAACGCGACTCGATCAGTTCGGCATGGGCCTGCTCGGCACGCTTCATGGCCGGGACCAGCTCGGGCGGATGAAGCAGCAGCTCGACGAATCGGCGCTGATCCTCGGCAGAGAGCCGGCTGAGGGAGGTCTCCTCGATGGTCCGGTGCGCCGCTTCCTGAGCCGCGGCGACCACGAAGTCACTCAGGCTGCACCCCTGGATCTCAGCGGCTCGCTTTACCAAGGCCAGAGTCTCCGGAGCGATGCGGGCCTCAATGCGGGCGTTGCGTTGCTGGGCCATTACGCCTCCTCTCGTCTCACTGTGAGGCGACTGACCAGACAAGTCAAGAGTCCTCAGAGCTCAGCCGCCCCGCCGAGTCGCGACGCATAGCTGCAACCACCGCGGGTCCGGCACCTTCTCGCTCGCCCTCCGCGGCCTTCAGCACCTGGCATGCAGGCTGATAGCGGCGACGTCAGAAGGGACTGGTAAATGAACCGGAGTGCTCGTCTTGCCTATCGGAGAGACGTTCAAGCCCGTCTCGCGCTGGTTCCCGGCGGCCTCCCGGGTGGGGTCTTGCAGACCACTGAGGCTCGACGCATCGCTACTGCCGGACGCGCAGGTCATGCAAACTGTCCTGAGCGTTGGTAAGGTCTGCTAGTGTCTTCTTGTCTAAGCCCATCCCGCGACCTAGTACTACTTCGTCAGCCATGGCACGCGCGGCTTTCCAGTCGCCTCTCTTCATGAGTGCCGACGCGGCAGCGAACGTTATAGTGACATCTCCAATCAGAGCCATTGGAGGCATAGCGACATATAGAGACGCTGTCTCCGCAATCTCTAGCTTAAGGATCCCTCCTCCGTAGCTCCGCCCGTGAAGCTCCGCACTAAGCCCAGTGAGACTAGAAATGAAAGACAGCGCGATAAGCCGCTGGTCAGCGAGAGATCGCGGTCGCGTCCACCAGAGGCGGTGGAGCGCGTTTGTGCAAAGTGCCCCAGCCGCGTTCAGTACTAATCTCGGAGCGCGGTGGTTAACGTAAGTCAAAACCGCCTCCGGTGCCGCAACATCCCTTAGGACATACCATGGTTTACGCCTTCGGCAGTGCCCCGCTTTTGCAGCAGCCTGGCCTTGCGGGCTTTCCACATACACGCGCGCATGCTGGGATACGAGCCTCGCGTTTGGTAGGAAGATCTTCACCTTCTGGCCATCGCGCGAAGCTCTCTCTAAGTCGCGCACCGTCACATCCAAGCCTCGCAGCCGACTACTACTATCAAGAACCCACCTGAGAACGGATTTCGGCAATTCGGCTCGGAGGAGATCCTTAGCTGACAGTAGAAAAAAACGGTTTGCCCCAGTAACAGTGCCAATCCGGATGCGCGCCAAGGTTCCAAGCCTCGCAACTCCGGGTCGGGTAGTAATGTCGCCGAATACGCTACGTGAAGCAGGCGACAGAACGCTTTGCCGCCAACCATCAGTACGAGGCGATAGTAAGAGAGGCGTTGCCATAGCCTCACCGCGGGAACACCAGGGCTCCAGGTCGACGGCCTTCTCCAATTGCGAGATAGAGCAAATAGCCGGGCCTCCGCGCCAGCCTTCAGCCAACACAACAAGTGCCGACTCATCCACGTTTTCGAAAAGTCTCTCGCGGACAAGCGCAAGACGCACCAGCCCAAAATGATCACTGAGGGCCGAGCGAACCGGAGCTGCGTAATTCGCATTCAGGAGTGCAGCAGGAAGCACTAGAGCCAATCGCCCACCTTCTTCGAGAAAGTGTAGCGCGTGCAAGACGAAGTATGCCCAATAACCGGCCTGCCTGTTCAGCACATAGTGTGACTCCTTAAGGGCATCACGCGCTGTCACGAGCTGTTCATCGCTTAGGGAGTGATGGCGCACGTACGGCGGATTACCCACTATCGCCTGCATGCGGCTAGGGAATGCCTCCGGCCGCACTCCCAGAAAGTCATCGGTGCGAAAATTTGAGGTATTCTTGCGTCCCTCAAGAACCGAGTCAAGGTAGCGAGCTGCTCCCGGGTCCACATCGACTCCAAAGATTTGGTTCTCGGGGTCTCGCGCTCCCAGCACTTTCAGCCGGGCTAAAGCAGCGACAAAAAAGGCACAAGCGCCGTAGCTCGGGTCAAGCACACGATCGCCGGAATCGCGAAGGGCCCACTCCGTCATCGGTCTGGCAACTGCGGTAGGCGTGTAGAACTTGCCAAGGCGCTTTTGCACACCGCGAACCTCACGCATGCTAGTCACGCCTATAGTTCTCCCCTCACAGAAAGCGCCAACACGATTCAGGTTAATCTCTTTCTTGGATTAGATTTGGTCACGGTAGCGGTGGACGGTAGTGGGTTCCAGAGATGGTTCAAGACGGATCTCGGAAGCACAGGCGATTGTGGTAGACTCAGCAGCTTGCGAAAATAGGGTTCAATATAGGCGGCCTGAGCACTCTGTACGGCCCCGATCCAGGTTGCCTCACCAGCTACCCTCTCGTAGTCGCTCGGGAAAAAGGTGCGTACGATAAACTCACATGCCGTGATTAAAGAGAGAGGGTAGTGAGGGAAACGCGGCAACTTCAGATTCTCGGGAAACCACGAAAATTCGTATCCATGTTGCGTACCACCGACTTGAAAATGGAACCGCGGGCCCTCCTGACCTGGGTTCGCGTGGTCGAAGTGGACACGCTGCATCACTCGCCGCCCACCTGCTGCCTGAATTCTTTGTCGAAGGCCGGGCGCATCCATACTCTCCCGATACCACAGCGATGCGTCTTCGGTCCAAACGCGAATCACTAGGCTGTGCTCGCCCAGCGGTATGCCATCTTCAGGCTCGCTAATGGAGCAGAAGAGGTCAATTGTCAGCCGGTGCCGAACAGCGGCAGATATAGATGTGGAACCAAAGCAGAGCGGAGTGCCCGGCGGGATTCGGAAGCTCCAAGGTAATCTGACCTTGCGCCGTCTCCGGCCAGTGTTTCCGGCCAGGCCCCGAAGTCCAACCAGATCCTTCCTCGCCTGTGCAATGGCGATTTTACCCTCTTCGTTCAGGAGACTCCCTAAGTGTTGCTCGACGACTACGACCTCTTGAATGATCTGCTCAAGGGTCATGCTTGCACCTAAGCGTCACTCTGTTCGCGCTGTACTTCCCGGGCAAGAGCGCGAGAGTCGGGTGCAAGAAGTCTCTCCTCGTAATCATCTGACTCTCTAATGGCGCGGAATGAGACGCGAGCCGGATCCATGATCGCAGGTCGCGTGTCGGGCCTGTATAAAAGCGAATGGCGCCGCATCACTGGCTTTTTGAGAATGAAGCACACAGAATCTGCCGGCGTTTCGTGTGACCAGATACAAACTGCCTGAGGTAGCGCAACGCGTCGCAGTTTGCGCCACGCGGTCGCGAAGTTGGTCAGCGGCGCATCCTGAAGGCCCGCATTACGCAGCAACTCTCTCGCGAGGCTTAGAAAGCGCCCCTTCCAGACTACCGCGCCAGATGCGAAAGGCCCGGTGTACCGAGCTTCCTGGAAAAACTGTTGTACTGATGGGCGCAAATAACTCTTGACATCGATCCCGAGCAAGGATGCCGCGTGCAGAGAATCGTAGAAGATGCCCGGGTATTTCAGGAGTGTCGCGCGAACCCAACGAGCGACTTCAGCTACACGCCACGTCTCGCCGTGCAGGACAGCTTCCGGAGGATCTGCAACGAGGAGTTGTTCGTCCTCCTCACGTGTGGCACCCAGTATGGTCCGCAGGTTAGGCCAATCCTTCCGCACTCCCGCGAGGAGCTTGAAACCCGTTGTTAGTAGCATCAACGTTTTCCCAACTGCTGCTGGGGTATCGTAGATCTCGCGTTTAATCAAGAGCTCGTCGAAGGCGCCTTCGACATCCCGCGCCGGGGCGAACCTGCCTGCAGACTTCAGTTGTGCGCGTGTTATGAGCACAATCGGATGGTTGGGCAGCTTCTCGCGGAGCAAAGCCGCAAGCGTAGAGCCTCTGTAGGATGCAGCGGGGCGGCCCTCTTCTTTGCCGCTGAGTTGATAGTCGACGAGTACCGCGTCCGGCGCCTGCTCAACAAGCGAGTGCCAGTCCATCTTCTCGGGCGGCGGAGCTGTATGCATGACGACACCTGGGACATGCCCTAACCGATCCGCAATTCGTTGGCGATCGTCGGCGCTGTCGTCGACAAGCAGCACCTTCACTCGCGCACTCATTAGTTCTGCTCCTCTGGGAGCGAGACCTCAACGCGTGTTCGCCAAGGCTCATGCGGTTCCACAAAGCGCGCCGTCCCACCATAGACCCCGACGAAGTCCCGGACGATCTTGAGACCGAGGCCGGTCCCCTCGCCGAGTATCGGGTCGGGTTCACTTTCACCCACGAAAGGCTGGAAGAAGTCTTCCCAACGGTCTTGGGCTGCGCCGACTCCGGTGTCGCTGACGCCAAGGACAACCGCCCCGTTCCTATATACACCTTGGATAGCAACGCGGCGGATTGTCTGCTCGCGAACGGCCTTGAATGCGTTTGTTAGAAGATTGATGAGTATGGCGCTGAGCTCCGCCTCGAAGACAGGCGGTGTCCTGAGATTCGCAGGGACTTCGTTTGTTAGTGTAATGCCGTAGTCACGCAGATAGCTAGCAAAGGCGCTGGCTATGGTCTCTACGAAGTGACGTACGACGAGCCTCCTCCGACGAGTTCGTGACTCTCGCGCTATCAGAAGTCCAAGTAACTCGCCCTGATGGCGGGCGCTAGTGATCCAAGTGTCAAGCCGTGATAACTCGACAGAGAAGCGCTGCCTCTCGGCGGTGCGCAGGTGCTGAAGCATTGTGGCTAGGGTGCGGTGACTCTCGCGAAGGCCATTTAGAATGCCGAGCAGCTCATGCTCGAAGACAGTGAGCATAATCCCAGTCGAGGCTAGGACGCGTAACATCGAAAGTTCGCTGATGAAGTCTTCACGCTGTGTCTCGACTGTCTGTCGTGCGAGGTCGATAGCCTGGAGGATCTGTGCGCGCTGCTCTGCTGGCATAGCCGCGGAGGCGGCAATGAACTGCTCCCGGGCCTTGGATAAGAGGGAGCTGGCATCATCGGATCGCCCTTGTTTCTCCTTTGCGCCCTTTCTCTTTGCCTCGTATTCGCGCGCATATGCCACGGTTAGATAGTCGACGCCTTTTCGAACGAACTGGCGGAGCTCTTGAAAGGCCCTTGTCTCGATCACGCCTTCTCTATTGAGCGTTTGACGCACATCGGGATTAGACTGTCGCGAGAGTAAGACTCGGCCGAAGAGCTGATTGTTGCCAGGCAGGAGAAGCATCGGCCGCTCTACACCACCAGCGTAACGGGCGAGGTCGTTGGGCGCTTTCACGAGGCGACGGCCTCTGTCTTCGTCTAACTTGAGCCAATCGTCACCCGGATCTCCATAGGGTGCAACGCGAAAGCGATCGACGTAGAGATGCACGCCTCCCTCCTCGCGTCCACGCTTCGCCACATCGCGCACGTTCAGATCTAGTCCTGCGAAATAGTCCTTCTTATAGACGAAGAAATGGATGCGAAACCGAGCTGCGCCGACATTAGGAAATCGGGTGGCTGGGGCGAAAGGTAACGCCTTCTTGACATCACGAAATTTAACGACGTAGGTAGCTTGCCCATCGGAACGAAGCCTTCCCTCCAGCACTGCGAGGGCGCCAGATAGCAACTGCTCGCGAACGTCACCGGACTGCGCTGGGAAGTCGGACGCTTCGATGCGAATGTCGAGACCAGGATCAGCGTAGCGCGATCGGTGTCCGTTCCTTGCAACGTGTCTGTCTTCGGTACGCGGCTCAGGAGGAGCTACCAAGCGCGTGAGATTCTGCATCAGGCCGCGGAAATCTTCCTCGTCCCACGCGTCCCTCACCCCAATAAGCCGCAACTCGGTACCAGTTGCGGATTTGCCTGATGATGGTGGTAGCTCGCGGCGGCGGTAACGAATTGGGACGTCTTGCACCTGGGTACCAGGCTTGAATTCGTCCCATTTGAAGTGGACAACGGTTTCTTCGCGGCTTCTTCTCATCTGCTCGGCAGCTTTCGCGACCGAGGTCATCACAAGCTGGCCCGCAAGCCTGCGAGCGGCGAATCTGCCTATTCCTTTGGCACCGGTACGCATCCTCTGAAACCGTGCGGAGACGGGCACAGCAGTCTTCACCGACGTTGCGATGCGCATCCACTCGTGCGCGATACTGTCAAAGCTCATCCCACTGCCGTTGTCGCTGATTGTGATGGTCCCTCCACGTGCCCGGATGTTCTCGAATGTAATGGTGACACGAGTGGCATCCGCGTCATACGCGTTTTTTATGAGTTCGGCAAGTGCGACGCTGTGTTTTGTGACCAGTTCTTCGCCGAGCTGAAACAGCAGAGCTGCGTCCACTGCGAAGTGAAGAGTCCCTTCCGTGGGCTGCGCTTCAGCCCCTGGGGCTTGTGCGACCGCTCTACCTGGCTTTGTCACCGGCTGAGAACCTCGGCCATGCGGGTGATGCTCGAGACGACAGGGGTGCAGGGCGAGATCCCTCTCGGAGCGAGGCGCCGAAGATTCGGGACAGTGGAATGAGAGGCTGGGCCTCGGATCGGCTTCCCTAGGGCGGTCATCGTCCGTAGGTTAGCGCGAAATGGGGGGACAAGTGCGCGTCGGTCCCCAAGGAAGTGCAGGGCCTCCTACAGCATCCAGAGCCCCTGCCGAACGCGAATCCTCGGGAAGGCGCCTTGAACAACGCTTCTGCCGCCGTTTACGTTGGAGCCGATTTTGGGTGCCAAGTGAGCTTGTGTCCACTGGCTGGGCGCGGCGTGCCGGCTCCTCCATGGCTTGAGCCGAAGAGACTCTGTAAATCACTGATGATAAACGACATACGTGGCGCCTTAGGACCGGAATCGAAGCGATCAGGTGACCCTCACTCGTACCGCAGCACCACCGTCGGATCCACGTCCGTCGCCTTCCGCGCCGGCAGGTAGATCGACGCCAGCGCCACCAGCGCCAGCAGCGGTGGCGTAGCCAGGAACGCCACCGGGTCCGTAGGGCTGATGCCGATCAGCAGCCCGGCGGCCACGCGGCTGAAGGCGTAGGCCAGGAGGATGCCGACGAGGAGGCCGGCGGCGACGAGCTTCATGCCCTGGGAGAGGACCATGGTCAGGACGACGCTGCGGCGGGCGCCCAGGGCCATGTGGACGCCGATGTCGCGGGAGCGCTGGGCTACGGAGAAGGACATGACGCCGTAGATGCCCATGGTGGCGAGGACGAGGGCCAGGGCGCCGAAGATGGCGAGCATGGAGGCGGCGAAGCGGGGGGCCCAGAGGGAGCTGTCGATCTGCTGCGCGAGGGTGCCGTTGACGACCAGGGGCATGCCGGGGGCGAGGGCGCGGAGCTGGCGCAGGACGCTGGGGAGGACGGCCAGCGGGTCGCGGCTGGCGTGGGCGACGAGGGTCACGCCGGTGGCGTAGGCCTGGGCCAAGGGTTGGTAGGCGTAGGGCAGCGGGTCTTCGGCGACGGCGTTGTACTTCGCATCGCGCGCCACGCCCACGACGACGACGGGCGGCTTGCCGTGGAAGTGGAAGCGCTGGCCGAGGGGGCTCTCGTTCGGCCAGAACTTCTCGGCCATGGTGCGGTTGACGATGACCACCGGCTGGGCGCCGGCGCGGTCGGCGTCGGTGAAGGCGCGGCCGGCGACGAGCGGCACGCCGACCGTGCGGAAGAAGGCGGGGTCGACCGGGTTGACCTCGACCAGCAGGCCGTTGGTGCTGGCGCTCTCCCGCCCCTCGAGGAAGACGGAGCGCAAGAAGGAGCCCTGCAGGGGACCGGCGTTCGCGAGCGCCACGGCATCGATGCCGGGCAGGGTGCCGACCTGCTCGCGCACGGCGCGGAGGAGCTGCTCGCCGCGCCCCTGGTCGAGGCCGTAGAGGCCGACGTCGAAGGAGACGGACATCAGGTGCGCCGAGTCGTAGCCGGTATCGATGCGCTGTGCCGCCGCGAGGCTGCGCAGGAAGAGCCCGGAGGCGATCAGCGCCATCAGCGACAGCGCCACCTGGCCGGCGACCAGCGCTCCGCGCAGCCCCATGCCGCCGCGGGCGGGAGGCGTGGTGGCCTGGCTCTTGAGCGCCGCGACGAGCTGTGGCCGCGAGCTCTGCAGCGCCGGCACCAGTCCGAAGAGCAGGCCGGTCGCGAGGGTCACCACGAGCGCGAAACCGAGCACGCGCGGGTCGGCGCCGAGGTCGAGGGTGAGGGTGATCGGGAAGGGCAGGGTGGGCAGGAAGGCCAGCAGCGCGTGGCTCGCCCAGGTCATCAGCACCAGGCCGAGGGCGCCGCCGAGCAGTGCCAGCACCAGGCTCTCGGTGAGCAGCTGGCGCACCAGCCGGCCCCGCCGCGCCCCCTGCGAGAGCCGGATGGCGATCTCGCGACGCCGCGCGGTGGCCCGCGCCAGCAGCAGGTTGGCGACGTTGGCGCAGGCGATGAGGAGCACCAGGCCGACCACGCCGAGCAGCACCAGCGAGGCGCCCACCACCACCTGGCGCACCTGCGGACCCACGGCCGCCTGCGGCAGCGGCACCAGCACCACGGTACGTCCCTTGTTGTCGTTCAGGTACTCCTGCTCGAGCCGACGGGCGATAGCGGTCATCTCGGCCTGCGCGGCGGCCAGGCTCACGCCGGGGCGCAACCGGCCGATGGTGTTGACGAACAGCCCGCGCCGGTTCTCGTACCAGTTCAGCTCGGGATCGCGCTTGATCTGGCGGTTCATCGCCATCGGCACCCAGAGCTCGGGCTGCACGCCGGTGTCGGTGCCGGTAAAGCTCTCGGGGGCGACGCCGATCACCGTGAAGGCGCTGCCGTTGAGGGTGATCGTGCGCCCGACGATTCCGGGATCGCCTCCCAGCTGCTGCCGCCAGAAGTGATGCGAGACGACCGCCACCGGATGTGCTCCCGGCTTCGTCGCCTCCTCGCCCACGAAGATGCGGCCGCGCGCGGCACGGATCCCCAGCAGGTCGAAGTAGTTCTCCGAGACCAGCTGCCCGACGACCAGGGTCGCCTCGGCGCCGCCCTTGGCGAAGCTCATCGGCGCCCAGTCGTAGCCGAGGATGCCGCTGAACGAACGCGCCTGCTCGCGGTAGTCCTTCCAGTTGAGGTGGGAGAGCGGGGCGGCCAGCATCGCCGGGTTCTGCGCGTCGCGGGCGTAGATCGCCACCAGGCGGCCGGGATCCGCGACCGGCAGCGAGCGCAGCAGCAGGGCGTTGACCACGCTGAAGATGGTGGTGTTGGCGCCGATGCCCAGCGCCAGCGACAGCACGGCGACCAGGGTGAACGCCGGCCGCTTCACCAGCATCCGCACGGCATAGCGCAGGTCGGCGAGCAGGCTTTCCATGGGGTGGATCTCCCGGCCGCCGGGGAGTGGAGTCGCCGGGGCCTCTCCATGAGGATACGTCATCGCCGCCCGGCATGTTTCACCGCCGGCGGCCCGCGGCGAGCGCCCCGTCTCGGTCGGCCTCAGTCGGCGGGCAGCAGGTGCTCGCCGGCAGGGGCGCGCATGTTGTAGTGGGAGCTCATCACGCGGCCGTAGGCGCCGGCGCCGGCGATGAGCAGGACGTCGCCTTCGGCGGCGGGCGCGAGCTGGCGCGAGCGGCCGAGGATGTCGCCGGTCTCGCAGATCGGGCCCACCACGTGCGCCGTCATCGTCGCCGGCTGGTCGAGCCGCGAGAGGTTGACGATCACGTGATAGGCGCCATAGAGCGCCGGGCGGATGAGCGAGTTCATGCCGGTCTCGATCCCCACCCAGGTGACCTGGCCCTTGCGCTTGACCTGGGTGACGCGGGCCAGGAGGACGCCCGCCTGGGCCACCAGGAAGCGTCCGGGCTCGAGCCAGAGCTCGTAGCCGGGGTTGGCGGCCTGGCAGCGGCGGAGGCCCAGGGCGACCTCCGCGAGGTCGAGGGCCGTCTGACCTGGTCTCTCTGGGACCCCGAGGCCGCCGCCGACGTCGAGCACGCGCACCTCCGGGAAGCGCTCGGCGGCGGCCGCCAGGAACAGCGCGATCTCGGTCCAGGTCTCGGGAGCGCGGATGCCGCTGCCGGCGTGGGCGTGGACGCCGACCACCCGCGCGTCGCAGCGCTCGAGCAGCGGCGGCAGCTCGTCGATCTGCGCCGGCGCCAGGCCGAACTTGGATTGCAGGCCGGCGGTGCGCACGTGCGCGTGATGGCCCATGCCGCGGCCGGGATCGAGGCGCAGGAAGATCTCGCGCCGGTGGAACAGCTCGGGCCACGCTTGCAACGGGTGCAGGTTGTCGACCGTCACGCGCGCCCCGAGGTCGAAGCCGCGCCCGACCTCCTCGCGGCCGGCGAAGTTAGGGGTGAACAGCAGCAGCTCGCGGTCGATGTCCGGGAAGAGCTGCAGCACGTGCTCGAGCTCGGCCGCGGAGACGCATTCGAACCCCAGGCCGAGAGAGTGGAAGAGGCGCAGCACGCCCGGGTGGTTGTTCGCCTTGATCGAGTAGAGCACGCGGTCGGCGGCGCCGAGGGACAGCAGGCGGCGCGCGGCGCGCTCCAGGGTGGCAGCGTCGTAGACGTAGAGCGGCGAGCGCTCGGCCGCGAGCGCCAGCAGCTCGCGCCGGCGCCGGCGCCACCACTGCCCGCCGGCGGCCGGGTCGCCGTCGCCGAAGTCCGCTCCCTCGTCCGCGTCCTCCGGCGCCGCGCTGGCAGCCGGCGAGCCGCGGCCGGCGGCGCGCCCGGCAAGCTCGCTCCAGGTCGGCCCCAGCAGCGCGGTCTCGGCGGTCTGCCCGAAGAGCAGGCCGTGAAGCTGCCGCACCAGCCGCTCGCTCTGCTCCTCGTCGACGAAGAAGGTGAGGTTGAGGTCGCTCGCCGACTGCGTCACCATGTGGATCTTCAGCTCCTCGAACGCCTCCAGCACCGGGCCGAGCTCGTGCAGGATGGTGCGGATGCCGCGGCCGACCAGCGACAGCGACGCGGTCGGCGCGATGAGCCGCGGCTCGCAGAGGCCCGCCAGCTCGAGCAGCAGCTCCTGGATCGCCGCCGGCTCGACGGCGTTGGCGCCGGGATCGAGGGACACCGTGACGTTGGTCTCGGAGGTGGACACCGAATCGATCGACAACCCGTGGCGCGCGAAGCACGCGAAGACCTCGGCCAGGAAGCCGACCTGCCGCCACATGCTGACGGTGTCCATCGAGACGAGGGTGATGCCGAGGCGCGACGACACGGCCTTGACCTCGGGGCCGCTCGCGGGGCCGACCCGAGAGATCACCGTGCCGGCAGCCTCGGGCCGGTCGGTGCACAGGACGTGCAGCGGGATGCCGTGCCGGCGCAGCGGCGGGATCGACCCTGGATGGAGGACCCTCGCGCCGGTGGTGGCGAGCTCCTGCGCCTCGTCGTAGTCGAGCCAGCGCAGCAGCCGCGCCGAGGGGATGAGCGCCGGGTTGGCGGTGAACAGCCCGGGCACGTCGGTCCAGATCTCGCACCGGTCGGCGCCGAGCTTGGCGGCGAAGATGGCAGCCGAGGTGTCGGAGCCGCCGCGCCCGAGGAGCACCGTCTCGCCGGCGCGGTTGCGGGCGATGAAGCCCTGGGTGAGGATGGCCGCGGCCGGCTCCGCCGCCAGCCGCGTCCGCAGCTCCTCGTCGCGCTCGTCGTCGCAGGAGGCGGCCAGGTAGGAGCGGGTGGAATGGGCCGGCTGCTCGTCGCGCGCCAGCAGCGCGGTGCGCGCGTCGAGCCAGGCGGTGGTGATGCCGCTGGCGTTCAGATAGGCCGCGCCGAGACGCGTCGCGAGGAGCTCGCCGAAGGCCATGACCCGGGCCTTCAGCGGGGCGCCGGCATCTCCCAGCAGGGCCGCGCCGAGCGCCAGCCGCGCCAGCTCCTCGAGGTCCGCCCGCAGCACGTCGCCGGCCGGCAGGCCCAGAGCCTCGCCGAGCCGCAGGTGCCGCTCGCGGATCTCGGCCAGTGCCTCCTGGTGGCTTCCTGCCACGGCGAGCGCGAGCATCTCCTCCAGCCGGTTGGAGACGCCGGCCAGGGCCGAGCAGACGACGAGCGGCCGCCGGCCTTCCGCCAAGCGGCGTTCCACCCGCCCGGCGATGGTGGCCCAGCGCTCCGCCGTGGCGACGCTGGTGCCGCCGAACTTGAGCACCACCCAGCCGAGGTCCCTGTCCATGGCGCGTCGTACGGTAACACTAGAAAGAAGCGTCGTCAGCGAGGGAAAGAGGGATGGGGTGTCCCCTTCCTCGGGGCCGCCTCAGGGGGTGGGCGCTGAGGCGCTTCCGCCGGGCGATCTGGCATGAAGACCGCATGCTTGCAGGCAGGGTTGAAAAACCGTCCCGAGCTGATTCCAAAGGACGGAACAGGGAAGGGAGGTCGGGCATGTGGACACTGCGAGTAAGTCCGTGGACGACGCGAGCTGGACGCAGGGCCGCTTTCGGGGTGGCTGCCTTGGCCTGCTGCGCGGTTCTCGGAGAGGCGAGCTCGTACGCCGCCGGCCGTTCAGGTTCCGGGAGCGAGAGCGGGGCCGCCCGACAAGGCGGATCCGGACACCAGGTGCTGCCGGAGAAGTTCACGGCCTTCGCCGTCAACCTCGGGACGACGGTGACACCCGGCCCCGGGCCGCGTCCCGGCAAGTCGGCCATCGTGCAAATCACGATCGACCGCTGGTCGACGGAGGAAGAGCGCGATCGTCTGGTCGCGGCGCTGCAGAAGAGTGAGCAGACCCTGCTCGAGACGCTGCAGGCCCTGCCGACCGTCGGCAGCATCCGGACGCCAGATACCATCGCGTGGTATCTGCACTACGCGCACCAGACCATCGCTCCGGACGGCAGCCGCCACATCTTCATCGCCACCGACCGCCCGATCCACTTCTGGGAGGAGTACTACCGGACCCACTCGGTGAACTACCCCTTCACCCTGATCGAGATGCAGGTCGACAAGAACGGCCGCGGTCAGGGCAAGCTGCTGTACGCCAGCCGCATCGTCGCCAAGCCCGAGCAGAAGCGGATCGAGATCGAGAATTACGCCACCGAGGCGGTGATGCTCGAGGACATCCACGAGACCAAGTAGCTGCGGCGGGTGGGGACCGGCTGGCGGTCACGGCAGGCGGACGGCGGCGGAGGCGCCCCGCGCGGCGGCGGCGCTGCTGGCGAAGGTGCCGGCGAAGCCAGTGCCGTCGGCCGACAGGCGCCAGCGGAAGCTGCCGGCGCTGTCGCGCCGGTTCCCACTCTCGGTGAACCGCACCCGGACCTCGCGCCCGACCATCTCTCCCGAGAGGTGGATCGGGGTCCGCTGCGCGGCCGGAATGCGCCGGCCGTTCTCCGCCCATTTCTCGCCGTCGCCGGAGATCCGCTCCCCGTCCTGATGGAGGACGATGCGATAGGTGAGGCGCAGCCCGCGGTAGGCGGGATAGCTGGTGGCGCTGACGACGTTCTGGATCTCCCACGAGCCGTTCAGGTCGCCCGCGCGTTGGGGCCGCATGGAGCCCAGGGTGGCCGTATGGGCATTCGGCGGGAAAGCGGAGGACGGCTCCGGCGGCGGCGGCGGGGCGGTGTCGGCATCGGGCTCGGCGGGGGTCGGGGGCCTTGCGCCAGGCCCCGCGGGAGGCAGGCCGGTGTCGCCCGGGGCTCCCTCCGGGAAGGTCGCCGCGCCGGAGCTCGCACCGGAGCTCCCGCCGGCGCTTGTGCCCGCGGCCTCCGCCTCATCCTCCTCGCCGCTCCGGCCGGCATTGCCGGACGGCGGCAGCGGCGGCGCCGGCAGCGGCGATGGCGGGGGTGGGGAGACCCGCGGCAGGCGGGAGATCGGCGAGGGCGGGGAGGCCGGCCCGAGCGGCGAAGAGGGAGCTGCGGGCTGCCTGCCGGAGAGGGGTGAGGTCGCCGCCGGCGCTGCGGAAGGGCCCGCCGTATCCGGGCCGTTCCGCGGCGGCTCCAGGGCCGCATCCCGGTCGCGCGTCGCCGGCCGGGTCGGGACCGGCCAGGCGTACTCCGGTGCCGATGGCTCGTCCGGCGACGACGTTCCCGTCCGCGAGCGGTCCCCGGCCGCGGCGAGCTCGCGAAGGGTGGGCTGGCCGCCATGGCGCCGCTCGGCAGCGCCGCCGGAGGCGTCCCGGGAGCGCGCATGCAGCAGGTAGGCGTCGAGCGCCAGGACCGCTACGAGGGCGGCGACCGCCGCCGCGCGCCGCCGGGGCGAACGCAGCAAGGCGGACGCCTGGTCGCGCAGCTTGAGGACGCGCGGCATGAGCGCCTGCTGCTTGCTGCTCCACCTTGACCGCCATTCAGTCCGCCAGTCACGGATGGTGCCGCGCTGCCGCCGGACGCGCGCGGGCGACCGGGGCGACCGGGAGGCCTGCTCCACCGGCGCCGGAGGGTTGAGGAGGGGAAGGTCCGCCAGCGGCGATGCGGCGTCCGGCGATGCGGCGGGCGACGAAGCGGCGAGCGACGACGCGGTGAGCGACGACGCGGTGAGCGACGACGCGGCGAGCGACGACGCGGCGAGCGACGACGCGGCGGGTGGCGCGCTCGGCGCGGCAGGGGGGGTGACGCCGCGCGCAGGCCGACGACCGCGGCGGCGCCGGATCGAGGGCCGGCCGCGATGGGCCGCCCGCTGCGGAGGCGTCGCCTGGTCGTCCTGGTGCTC
>DATNKH010000357.1:0-2338 GCA_035603475.1 Thermoanaerobaculia bacterium | reverse complement strand
GCAGGGTGTCGGAGGGGAACACGCGGCGCGGAAGGACCTCGAGCCGCTGCAGCAGGCGGTCGAGCCAGGCCCGGGTGAGCTCCGACGAGCGGCGATGAAGCTCGGCGCCCAGGTGCGTTTCCAGGGCCATGACTTCATCGTCGAGCATGGAGGTGCATGCCTGTTCTACTTCGCACGTTCCCCGAAGGGGACTCCTTCGAGCTCCGGTGCCACGACTGGCGGCCAGAATCGAGCATCTTAGTGTACATCAGGGTGATCGTAGCGGGAACGGCGGACCTGCTGGCGGAGGCTGCTGAAGACGTAGGGCATCGTCTCGGCCGTCCCGCGGTGCACCGCCCAGGCCGGCATGCCGCGGCCCGGGTCGGTGTAGAGCAGGCAGGTGCCCAGCGTCCGGCCCTCGCCGTAGGGCACCAGGACCCACCAGCCATAGTGGTCCGCGACGTTGCCGGTGCCGGGCAGGTAGTGCCACCAGGCCCGCCAGACCCGCCCCGCGCCCTCATCCGAGACGCCGCTCCTGGCCTGGATCTTGTAGTAGCGTCTGCCGAGCGGGAAGGGCAGAGCGAGCGACTGGAAGCTGACGACCGACCCGTCGCCTCGAGGCGTCGCGTCGGAGCGCTTCACGAACGGCACCCATTCCTGGTAATGAGCGAAATCGACCACGGCCGCGAAGACCCTCTCGGGCGGAGCATTGATGATGCCTCGCCCCACTTCCTCGGCCAGCTCCCGCGGCGCCGCCACCGGCCGCGATGCCAGGAGCACCTCGCCCGACGCGAGGCGCGCGGCCTCGGCGGCGCTTGGCGGCGGCGGTAGGGGCGGCGGCGCGCCCGCGGGATCGGCCACCGTCGCTCCCGGCCTCACCGGAGAGGCAGGGGAGGCAGGTGCTAGAAGCGCGATCAGGACGATCAAGAGCCAGCTCACGCGACGGATCTTACTCGGCGACGCCTCGTCGCGGCGGCCTGGAGGGCGGAGGGCGGAGATGAACGACAGGGACGGAGATGCTGGCGATGCCGGCGAGGCCGGCGACGGCGGCCAAGTGGGTCGCCAGGGGTGCCAGGAGCCGGGCGCCGAGCGGCTGGCCAGCCGGACGGTGTTCACCGGGCGGCGCATCGAGCTGCGGGTGGACCGCCTCCGCCTGCCTGGCGGCGCCGAGCACGACTTCGAGATGATCCACCACCCCGGCGCCGCCGCCATCGTGCCGCTGCTCGCCTCGGGCGAGGTGCTGATGCTGCGCCAGTACCGCTACGCGACCGGTGGCTGGCTGCTGGAGGTCCCCGCCGGCACGCTGGAGCCCGGCGAGTCGCCGGAGCATTGCGCCGCCCGCGAGCTGCAGGAGGAGACCGGCTATCGCGCCGGAGCGTTGCAGCCGCTGGGCTGGATCTGGACGACGCCGGGCGTCACCGACGAGAGGATCTGGCTCTTCCTGGCCACCGACCTTGCCGACGGGCGCCAGGCGCTGGAACGCGACGAGCTGTTGACGCTGGAGCGATTGCCGCTGGCCCGGGCGGCGGCGATGGCCGCGGGCGGCGAGATCGTGGACGCCAAGTCGGTCGTGGCCCTGCTGCGCGCCGCCGCCCGGCCCGTGAACCCGTAGGTACGGTCCTGCCGGCAGGCCCTCACCCGGCCTGGCGCGTGAACAGGTACTCCTGGGTGCCGTGGCGCATGAGGAAGGAGCGGTCGAGCCGGAAGCCGCGCAGCAGCTCGTTGAGCTCGGCCGGCGCGTAGCGCGGACAGGGGCGCACGGCGGCGGTCCTGGTCTCGTAGGCGAGATGCTCCCGGTCGAGGATGCGGAAGCGCAGCGGTTCGGCCGGGATCTGCTTCAAGATCGAGATCTGGGCGAACAGCAGGGCGCCGGGGCGGCAGAACCGGGCCAGCTGGCGTGCCAGCGCGGCCACCTCGCGGCGCTCGAGGTAATTGATCAGGTCCCAGATCAGCACCGCGTCGAAGCGGGTCTCCTCGGGGAACGCCAGCAGCTGGCCGAAGTGGCCCGCGAGGCCCGTCTCTTCGTCCTCGCCGTCCTGCCGCGGCGGACGCGCCTCCCAGGTCTCCCGCGCCTCGCGGACGGCGGCGCGGTCGATGGTGGCGACCGTGGCGGCGCCCGGCGCCGGCAGGCCAATCGCCGCGGTCTGCCAGGGGACCAGGGCCGGATAGAGGTCCTGGATGTACAGCTTGCAGCCGAATCGCGACAGGAACTCGACATTGCCCCCAACCGCGGGTCCGAGGTCGAGGACATGCAGGCGCGGCCGCCCGGCGAAGGCCTCGAGCAGCGAGGCCAGGCCGAGCGAGCGATGGCTCTCGGGAGCGGCGGGCGCCGGCGGCGCCGAGCCCACATCCTTGTCCG
>DATNKH010000356.1:0-5164 GCA_035603475.1 Thermoanaerobaculia bacterium | reverse complement strand
GACGAGGGGCCAAAGTCCGCGGCCGCTGCAGTCTCGACCCCTCGCCCAAAGGGACGCCGAGGGAAATTGACCCACTACCACGGGGTGGCCCTACTGGCGCTTGGGGGTCGCCTTCCGGCCGCGCCCGCGGGGCGGGCCCGGCTGCGGGCCGGCGGCCGGCCGGGGCCGAGGCTTCGGCTTGGGCTCGAGCGGACGGCGGCGCTTCGCCGTCGTGCCCGGGTGGAGATCCTCGACGTAGACCCGCAGCAGCTCGGCGACGCTGGCGGCATGGGCGGTGTGGCCCGCCGGGGCATGGGGCGGCTCGACGCCGACCCGCTCGGCGATGGTGCCGATCGCGCCGCTCGTGAGCAGCGGATCGAGCTCGGCCACGAGCCGCAACGCGTGGCGGCGGCCGGCCTCCCCGCGCAGCCAGACCTGGGCGGCGAGGAACGGCCCGAGCAGCCATGGCCAGGCGAGATCGGAGCGTCCTCCCTGCGCGCGGCCGGAGGCATGGTCCTCCGCCGCGGGCTCCGGGGCCGCCTCGTCGGCCGGTGCAACGTCGCGCAGCCCGACCGGCGTGAACAGCCGCTCTTCGATGGTGCCGAGCAGCCGCTGGGCGCGCTGCTTCGACAGCGGCGGGAACGGCAGCCCGATGGCCAGCACCTGGTGCGCACGCAGCGTCGGGTCGCGCTCGGAGCTGCCGGCCGCTCCGCTCGGCCCGGCCATGCCGGCGTCCGGAGTCGTTCCGGCCGCCCTGGTGGCCGCGGGCCTGCCTGCCTTGCCGGTTGCTCTGGGCGTGCTTGCCGCCGCGGCCGCGACGGCGCCTCCGTCGGCGGGGACGCTGTCGTAGAGGCATCCCTCCGCGGCATTCCAGAACAGCTCGGCAAAGCGGCGCTGGACTTGCCGGGCGCGCTCGCCCCATGCCTTGGCCTGGGCGGGGTCGCCCAGCCGGCCGCCGAGATCGGCCAGGGTGGCCAGCGCATTGTGCCAGAGGGCGTTGATGTCGGCGGCCTTGCCCGGCCGGAAGGCCGCGGCGGGCGAGCCTGGCGGCGCTTCGAGAAGACCGTCCGCGGCGATACGCAGGCCGTTCGGAGCGCCGCGCTCATTGCCCGCGGCGATCTGCGCCAGCGCCGGCAGCAGGAGGTCGCGCACCAGCGCTTCGTCGCCGGCCGCCCGGAGGTAGCGCCAGGCGGCCACGAAGAGCCAGAGCGAACCTGCCTGTGCGTCATGGTCCGCCTCGCCGCGCGCGGCCGGCAGGGAGTGCGGCACTGCGGCCGCGGTGCCGCGTGTCGGCGGCAGGCGGTCCGGAAGCGCGGCCGCGTTGCCGCGCGCTTGCGGCAGGCGGTCCGGCAGCTCGCCGCCGGCCGCGGCGCGGGCGCAGGCGCGCAGCAGCTTCTTGGCCTCGTCGGCGCGGCCGGTCGCCAGCAGCACTCCGGGCAGGGCGATCAGGCTGTCGGCGGTGGCCTCCTCACCCCTCGGATAGCCGGAAGCCAGCAGCCGCGCGCCGCCGGGCCGGCGCAGCGCGAACTGGTCGGCGGCGAGGGCGAGGATGCGCGTCAGCTCATCCTGGACGGGCAGCCGGTCGAGCAGCTTCTCGCGCCGCCGCCGTTCCCGCGCCAGCAGCTCGAACGCGTCGTGGCCAGCCGCCGCGCCGGCCGAGGCCACCAGGCCGAAGCTGTCGCCGGCCGCCAGCTCGCGGCGCAGCAAGCCCGGCGTCCAGAGGTCCTCCTGGAACTCGCGGCGGCGCCGCCGCTCCTCCTCGAGCTCGAAGCGGTACCACCAGTCCGGACGCTCGTCGAGCTCGGCCGCCACGGCGAGGGAGATCTCGGCCCCCGAGGACCAGCGCAGCCGCAACCCCGCTTCCTCGCGGAGCGCCGCCGGCGCCGCGCCGTGCAGGTCGGCGCGGCAGAGGGCCCCGGGCTCGCGGCGAGCGAAGAAGGGGCGCAGCGCGAGCACGAACGGGCTGGGAGCCGCCAGCACCTCGTAGAGCACTACCAGCGCGCCGTCCCCTTCGACCAGGGCGACCGTCTTCCGCAGCCGGTACCCCTCGGCGTCGTATTCGAAGACCGGGAAGAGGTCGCGGCGAAAGCCCGCCAGGTACCGCAGTCCCGGGGCCGCCAGGAAGAAGGGGAAGCGGTTGCAGCTGAGCTCGTGGACGCGGTCGTTCTCGATCACCATCTCGTCCAGCTTGGCCAGCGCCACGGTGGCGCCCGGCGCCCCGCCGGCATCGTCGGCATCGCCGGCATCGTCCGCATCGTCCGCGTCGTCGGCATCGTCCGCGTCTCCCGCATCGTCCGCGTCTCCTGCCGCAGGGGCCTGCTCGGGGACGCGCAGCAGATGGTGGCCGCGGCGGCTGTGAGCGCCGCTGAGGGTCGAGCCCGCCCAGCCTCCCAGGGCGTCGGTCTCCAGCCACTCCAGGCTGGCGGCGCGCTCGAAGTCGCGCAGCGTGTCGCGGTCGATCTCGATCACGCGCCGCTCTCCAGCAGGGGTAGCGCCTCCACCTCCAGGCCGGTCACGGCCCGGAAGCCGCGCGGCAGCGTCGCGCCGCGCCGCGCGCGCTCGCCCTCGAAGGGCGCCAGCTCGGCAGGCTTGAGATGCCGGTGCTGCCTGCCGGCATGGACCTTGAGGTGCGCACCCGGGGCGAGGACCGCCACCGCGACCAGGTGCTCGCCGGCGCCGGCGCCGGCGGCGTCGCCCCGGCCGCCGGCGCGCAGGCCGACGATCCGGACACCCTTGCCGCGCGCCAGCTGCGGCAGGTCGCGCAGCGGAAAGACCAGCAGGCGGCCGCCGCTGGTGACCGCCGCCACCCGGTCGCGCTCGCGGTCGCGCACCGGCTGCGGCGGCAGCACCCGGGAGCCGGGCGAGACGCTGATCGCCGCCTTGCCGGCGCGGTTGCGCGTGATCAGGTCGCCGAGCGGCGCGACGAAGCCATAGCCGGCGCTGGTCGCGAGCAGGTAGAGGTCGTCGTCCGCGCCCAGCATCATGCCGGCGAAGCTGGCCCCGGCCGGCGGCGCGAGCTGGGAGGAGAGCGGCTCGCCGTGGCCGCGGGCCGACGGCAGGGCGTGGGCCGGCAGGGCGTAGCTGCGGCCTGTCGAGTCGAGGAACACCGCCAGCTGGCTGCTCCTGCCGCGCGCCGCCTGCAGGAAGGCGTCGCCGGCCTTGTAGGGGAGCTCGCGCGGATCGACGTCGTGACCCTTGGCGGCGCGCACCCAACCCCTCTCGGAGAGCACCACCGTCACCGGTTCGACCGGCACCAGCGCCGCCTCGTCGAAGGCGCGCGCCGCCTCGCGCTCCCGCAGCGGCGAGCGGCGAGCGTCGCCGAGCTCGCGGGCGTCGGCAACCAGCTCCTCGCGCACCCGCCGGCGCAGCCGCGTCTCGCTCGAGAGCAGCTTCTCGAGCGCGTCGCGCTCCCGCCGCAGCTCCTCCTGCTCGCCGCGGATCTTCATCTCCTCGAGGCGCGCCAGGTGGCGAAGCTTGAGCTCGAGGATCGCTTCCGCCTGCGTGTCGGTGAGCCGGAAGCGCTCCATCAGCCGCGGCTTCGGCTCCTCCTCGGTGCGGATGATGCGGATCACCTCGTCGATGTTGAGGAAGGCGATGAGGAAGCCGTCGAGCAGGTGGAGGCGGCCCAGCACCTTCTCGTAGCGGAAGCGCAGGCGGCGCCGCACCGTCTCGATGCGGAAGGTCAGCCAGTCGGCGAGCAGGCGCCGCACGCCGGCGAGGAAGGGCCGGCCGTCGAGGCCGATCACCGTCAGGTTGACGCGGTACGACCGCTCGAGCTCGGTCGAGGCGAAGAGATGGGACATCAGTACCTCGGCGTCGACGCGGTTGGACCGCGGCGTGATCACCAGCCGGGTCGGGTTCTCGTGGTCGGACTCGTCGCGCAGATCCTCGACCATCGGCAGCTTCTTGGCCTCCATCTGTGCCGCGATCTGGGCCAGCACCTTGCTGCCGGACACCTGGAACGGCAGCGCCGTGACCACGACGTCGGTGCCGTCCCGCTCCCACACCGCCCGCATGCGCAGCGAACCGGCGCCTGTCTCGTAGATCTTCCGCAGCTCGGCGCGCGGGGTGATGATCTCGGCCTCGGTCGGGAAGTCGGGGCCGGGCAGCGCCTCCCACAGGCGCTCGTCGGGGACGCGGCGGTCGTCGAGCAGCAGCATGCAGGCCTCGGCCACCTCGCGGGCGTTGTGCGGCGGGATGTCGGTCGCCATGCCGACCGCGATGCCGGAGGCGCCGTTGAGCAGCACGTGCGGCAAGCGCGCCGGCAGCAGCTTCGGCTCCTCGAGAGTGCCGTCGAAGTTGGGACCCCAGTCGACCGTGCCCTGCCCCAGCTCGGAGAGCAGCGCCTGCGCGAACGGCGTCAGGCGCGCCTCGGTGTAGCGCATGGCGGCGAAGGACTTCGGGTCGTCCTGCGAGCCCCAGTTGCCCTGCCCGTCGACCAGCGGGTAGCGGACGCTGAACGGCTGGGCCATCAGCACCATGGCTTCGTAGCAGGCGACGTCGCCGTGGGGATGGTACTTGCCGATGACGTCGCCCACCGTCCGCGCCGACTTCTTGAACTTGGCGTTGGCCGACAGGGCGAGCTCGGACATCGCGTAGACGATGCGCCGCTGCACCGGCTTCAGGCCGTCGGCGAGGTGCGGCAGGGCGCGGTCGAGGATGACGTACATCGAGTAGTCGAGGTACGCCTTCTCGGCGAAGCTGGCCAGCGACTGGCGCTCGACGTCGACGGCGCCCGCCGGCGGGCCGCCGCGACCGCCGGGGCCGCCGGGGCCGGTAGGACCGCCGGAGCCGGTAGGACCGCCGGGGCCGCGGGGCGCACCGCCAGGACCGGCGGCGAAGGGCAGGCGAGGCGCGTCGGTGCCGCCCTTGCGGCGGCCCGGGGAACGGCGGCCGGCGGTCACTAGACCTCGACCTCGGCGCGGTTGCCCTGGCTCATCAACCACTCCCGGCGGTCGGCGGCGCGCCCCTTCGCGAGCAGCATGTCGATGACGGCGTCGACGTCCTGGGCCGGCGGCGGCGCCGGCGGCGACGGCTGCCGGGCGGCAGCGGTCCCGAGCGCTCCGTCGGCGTCGGGGGGCGCGTCGGGCTCGGCGGTCGGCGGCAGGATGAGCAGCAGCTGGACCAGGCGGCGGGTGTCGGGCGCCATGGTGGTCTCGCGCAGCTGCATCGGGTTCATCTCGCC
>DATNKH010000355.1:0-3177 GCA_035603475.1 Thermoanaerobaculia bacterium | reverse complement strand
GATGGAACCGACCCCAGCGCCTCCAGCGTGGCCGCAGCCGCCGCCCGAGGCGGCCAGCCGGCCGCCGCGCGTGGCGGTGGTGGTGCCCTGCCACAACGAGGCGGCCACCGCCGGCAAGGTGGTGCGGGACTTCCGCGCCGTCCTGCCGGAGGCGCAGGTGCTGGTGGTCGACAACGCCTCGACCGACGCCACCGCCGAGACGGCGCGCCAGGCGGGCGCGCGGGTGCTCCACGAACCGCGCGCCGGCAAGGGGTTCGCCCTGCTCGCCGGCTTCCGCGAGGCGCGCGGCGCCGACTACTTCGTGATGGTGGACGGCGACGACACCTATCCGGCGGAGGACGTGGTGAAGCTGCTGGAGGCGGCGCGGGCGGGGGCCGACATGGTGGTGGGCACCCGTCTCGCCGGCGCCGAGCAGGGCGCCTTCCGCGCCGGCCACTCGCTGGGCAACCGGCTGTTCAACCTGCTCGTGCGCATGCTCTTCGGCGTCCGCACCGGCGACCTCTTCTCGGGTTACCGGGTGCTCTCGCGGCGCTTCCTCGAGACCACGCCGCTGATCGCGCGCGGCTTCGAGGTGGAGGCCGAGCTGGCCCTGCAGGCGGTGGTGCAGGGCTATCGCACGGTGGAGGTGCCGATCCGCTACCGCGCGCGTCCCGAGGAGAGCCCGAGCAAGCTCCACACCTACCGCGACGGCTATCGCATCCTGATGGCCATCCTGATGTTCTTCCGCGACTACCGGCCGCTCAAGTTCTTCGGCCTGCTCGCCCTCTTCCTGCTGCTGCTGTCGCTCGCCGGCGGCGGCCTGGTGATCGCCGAGTACCTGCAGACCGGCCTGGTGCCGCGGCTGCCGCTCGCGGTGCTCTCGGCGGCGCTGTTCATCCTCAGCGCCCTGTCGATGACCTGCGGCGTCCTGCTCTCGTCGATCAACCGGCGCTCCGCCGAGATCGCGGCGCTCATGCCGTGGCGGTGAGGCCCGCGGCGCGGGCGCCGCGCCGATGATCGTTCCCGCTCACCCCCTCGCCGACGTAAGCGGCGCTCTGCTGACCCTGCTCGCGCTCGGCGCCCTCGGCGGCGCCGGCTACCTGCTGGCCGTGCGCCTGCTCGGGCTGGCGCGGGCGGCATCCGACGCGCTCGCGCTGGCGGCGGCCTGGCTCCTCGCCTCGACCGGCATCGGCGTGGGCATCGGCCTGGCGCTCGGGGCCTGCGGCCAGCTCCGGCTGGCTCCCGGGTTGGCGCTGGCGCTGCTCGCGAACGGCGCGCTGCTGGCCTGGCGGCCACGCGAGGGAGCTCCGGAACCGCCGGCGGCGCCGTCCGCCGCCGCGGGCGACGGCGGCTGGGCGGCGCTGGCGTGGCCGGCGCGGCACCTCGGCAGCCGGCTCGCGGCGCAGCTGCGGCGGCACTGGGTCCTCTCGCTGCTCGCCTGCCACGCCATCGGCACCGAGGCGCTGCGCGGCCTGGTGCGGCCGCCGCTGTCCTGGGACAGCCTGATGTACCACCTGATGCTCGCCGCCACCTGGCTGCAGCGGCACGACCTGGCGCCGGTCTTCGGCGCCTACCCGATGAACTACTACGGCTACACCCCGGCCAACGGCGCGGTGTGGCTGTGGTGGTGGATGGCGCCCGCGCACGGCGAGCTCTACGCCAACCTCGCCTTCCTGCCGCAGTGGGCGCTGCTGGCGGTCGCGACCGGCGGCGTGGCGCGCCGGCTGGGGGCCCGCCGCGCCTGGCCGCTCGCCGCCTTCCTGGTGGCGATGACGCCGACGGTGGTGCGTTTCGCCGCCACCCAGTACGTGGACATCTTCACCGCCGCCTGCCTGCTCGGGGCCTGCTGCTTCGGGCTGTCCTGGCTGCGCGAACCGCGCTGGGGAGACGCGGCGCTGGCCGGGATCGGGCTGGGCCTGGCGGCCGGTGCCAAGGTCCTGGGACTGGTCTACGCGGCGGCGCTGGCGGCGGCGCTGCTGCCGCTGGCGGTGGGGAGCTGGCGGCGCCGCGCCGTCCAGGCCGTGGCGGCGCTGGCCCTGGCGGCCGCCCTGGGCAGCTTCTTCTACCTGCGCAACGCGGCACGCGGCGTCGATCCGCTGGCCCTCGAATGCGAGGGTCTCCCGCATCGCCAGCCGTTGCACGGCCTGCCGGCCCTGCCGCGGCCGGGCTCGGTAGCCGCCATGCCGCGCCAGATGCTCGCCGAGGGGCGCCTGGCGCGCGCCTTCCTGGGCACGACCGAGGAGGGGCGGTCGCCGTTCGTCGACCTCGGCCTCGGGCCGCAGGCGTTGGTGGTGTTGCTCGGCATCCCCGCCCTCGCCGCCGTGCCGCGCGGGCGCCGGCGCGAGGCTGCCGTCGCCGGCAGCCAGGTGCTCGCCGAGGTCGCCTTCTGGCTCGCGGTGCCTTACGCGGCGGCCGGCCACGTCTTCGCCAACGTCCGCTATCTGCTGCCGGCGGTGGGCCTCGCCTTCGCGGGCGGCGTCGCCGCCGCCGAGACCCGGCGCGCCGACGAACGCCTGCTGCACGGCCTCGCGGTCGCCCTCGCCGCCCAGGACCTGCTGCAGCTGCACACCCGGATGCCGGACGGCGTCCGCCTGGCGGTGGCGGCAGCCGACCTGGCGGTGGTCGCCCTGGCGCTCTCGCCATGGCTGCGGAAGCTGCGTGGCTGGCGCGGCTGGCGCGGAGCCCCGGCGCTGCTGCCGGCGCTCACCGTGGTCTGCGGGGTCGCAGCGCTCGCCGGGGTGCCCTGGCTGGCGCGCTTCAGGGACGCCGACCGCACGCGCGCCTTCAGCGAGGAGTACACGGCGCACGGCATCAACGTCGCCCTCTACGCCGCCGGCTGGGACTGGCTCGAGCGGCACGGCGGCAGCGGCACGGTGGCGGTGGTCAACTCGCCGGACACCTTCTTCACCTACCCGGCGATGGGCCCCCAGCTCTCCCGCCGCGCCTTGTATATCAACGTCAACGCCGCCGACCTCGACGAGGCCGGGGCCTATCCCCTGTGCCAGCCGCGGGTCGATCCTGACGCCGGCGCCTGGATCGCCAACCTGCGGCGCGCCGGCGTGCGCTGGCTCGACCTCACCCGCACGCCGCCGTTCCCCTTCCCGACGGAGGACGGCTGGGCCCGCGCGCGGCCGGATCTCTTCGCCCTGCGCTTCGGCGATCCGACGAACCTGGTCTACGAGCTCCTGCCGCCGGCAG
>DATNKH010000354.1:0-3630 GCA_035603475.1 Thermoanaerobaculia bacterium | reverse complement strand
CGATTTCGGACCCGCACCGAGCGGCCAGCTCGACCTGCGCCTGCGGCATCCGCAGCGCCGGCAGCTCGAGCTGACCCTCCCGGCGGCGGGTGCACCGCTCGACACGGCATGGCTGGACCCCGGGCCGCTGCGTCCCAATCCGGCGCCCGAGATCGACGTCTCACGAGTCGCCGGACCGTGCCACCTGCCACGCGACCTGCGCAGCTGGTTCCCGCGCGCAGCGGCTTCCGGGGTCGCCGCGCCTGCCGGGCCTGCCGCCGGCGGGGCCGGGGCCGCCGCCGGCGAGGGCGGGACCGGGGCCGACCGCGAGCTGGCGCTGGACCTCGGCTGCGGCGCCCAGGTCCACCAGGAGGTCTGCGAGCTGGCGGGCTTCGAGTACGTCGGGCTGGACTACTCGACCCCCGAGGCGATGCTCCTTGGCGACGCCCAGGCGCTGCCCTTCCGCGACGGCGCTTTCGGCTTCGTCCTCACCGTCGCGGTGCTCGAGCACGTGCCCTTCCCGCTGCTGATGATGCGCGAGGCCCACCGCGTGCTGCGGCCGGGAGGCCGGCTGCTCGGCACCGTCGCCTTCCTCGAGCCCTTCCACCAGGACTCCCTCCACCACCACACCCACCTCGGAGCCCTGCACGCGCTGCGCTTCGCCGGCTTTCGCGTCGATGCCATCGCCCCCAGCGGCGGCTGGAGCGGGCTCGTGGCGCAAGCCCACATGGGGCTCTTTCCTCGCTCCCCCCGCTGGCTCGCCCGGCTGCTGGTCGGGCCCCTTCTCGCCCTCCACCGTCTCTGGTGGCGGGTGGGGCGCCTCGCCGACCCGGGCGCCACCGAGAGCCGCCGCCTGCTCAAGAACTCGGGCGCCATTCTGTTCCTGGCGACCAGGGACTGAGAGTGCTCTTGAGAGACATTGCCAGCGCCTATCGGACCGCCTCACGCGAGCGCACCACCAAGACGCGAGCTCTCGGCGGCCCGATGCGACGTGCGGCCGCCGGCGTCGCGGGCGGGTCAGGGCAGCAGGTGCTTCTGCAGCTTGCCCAGGGCGTTGCGCGGCAGGGCGTCGAGGAGGCGGACCTCGTGCGGGACCTTGAAGGCGGCGAGCTGGCGCTTGCAGTACGCGAGCAGGGCGGGAGGCTCGAGGGCGGGCTCGGCGACCAGGTAGGCGATCGGGACCTCGCCCCATTCGGCGTGCGGGCGGCCGACGACGGCGGCCTCGCGGACCCCGGGGAAGGCGAGGAGCGTCTCCTCGACCTCGCGCGGATAGATGTTGAAGCCGCCGGAGATGATCAGCTCGTGGCGGCGGCCGAGCAGCGTGAAGGCGCCGGTCCGCGCATCCTGGCGGGCGAGATCGCCGGTGCGGAACCAGCGGCGGCCGGCGGCGTCCTGGACGAAGCTCGCGGCGGTCTTCTCCGGCGCCTGCCAGTAGCCGCGGAAGACGTTGGCGCCGCGCACCAGCAGCTCGCCTTCGGCGCCGGCGGGGAGATCGCGCCCTTCCTCGTCGACCAGGCGCACGGAGACTCCCGGCAGCGGGGTGCCGACCTGCCCCGGCAGGCGCGGCCCGAGATAGGGATTGCTCAGGATCATGCCGCACTCGGTCATGCCGTAGCGCTCGAGGATGGCCTGGCCGGCCAGCTCGTGGAAGGCGGCGAAGGTCTCGGGCGCGAGCGGCGCGCTCCCGGAGCAGAACAGCCGCACGCCCGAGTAGGCCGCCGGATCCCCGCCCCGCCGCCGCATCTCCTCGACCAGGCGCACGTAGACCGTCGGCACGCCGAAGAACACCGTCACCGCGCCGCTCGCCAGCTCGCCGGCTGCGGCCGCGGCATCGGAGCGGCGGCGCAGCTCGACCGTGGCGCCCGCCGCCAGCGCGCAGTCGAGGCCGACGACCAGTCCATGCACGTGGAACAGCGGCAGCGCTAGCAGCAGCACGTCGCCCGCGCGCCAATTCCAGGCGGCCAGCAGCCCCGTGACCGTGGCCAGCACGTTGTTGTGGCTGATCATGGCGCCCTTGCTCGTGCCGGTGGTCCCCGAGGTATAGAGCAGCACCGCGAGATCGTCGCCGCCGGGGGCGCCCGCGATCGTGCCGCCGGCATTCGCGGTTTCGGGGGCTCCCGGGATCTCCGCAGCTTCCGGGGCTTCCGCGGCTTGCAGGAATCCCGCAGCTTCCGCGACTCTTTTCCTGGCGGTTCCGCCAGCCGTCGCCGTGTCCAGCTCGAGCTCGGACCAGCGCCGCAGCTCCGCTACGTCCAGCACCGCCTCGAGGCTCGCCCGCTCGGCGGCGGGCACCTCGTCGAGCACCGCCCGCTGCGCCGCCTCGACGACCAGGAGGCGCGGGGCGGCGTCGGCCAGGATGTGGCCGATCTCGCGTCGCCGGTACGCCAGGTTGATCGGTACCAGGATCGCACCCAGGCGCAGCAGCGCCAGGTGCAGCAGCACCAGCTCGGGGCCGTTGCCGAGCAAGCAGGCAACCCGGTCGCCAAGCCCGATGCCGCGCCGCCGCAGGCCCGCCGCGACCCCCTCCGCCCGCGTCAGAAGCTCGCCGTAGCTCCACTCGATCGCCGGGATCGCCGCTGCCGCCGGCGCCGCCTCGGCCCCCGGCCCGTCTGCTCGCATGGCCGGCATGCACAGTGCCGCCTTCCCGGGCGAGCGCCGGCCGGCGATGGCGAACAGGTCGTAGAGGTTCACGAATCTAGAGCGCGTTGATGTCGGACGTCTCGAGCACGCGGTTCGGGGCGCCCTGCCGGGCGACTCTCAACATGGCGTGGCCGATCTGCTCGGTGGTGGTGACGTACTGGGGGAAGGCGCGTCGCAGGAGCGGCATGAGCGGCCCCAGCACGGCATAGAACACCCGGTACGCCGCCGTCTTGGATCTTACCCCGTGAAGCGGCTGGATGACCGCGGGGCGGAACATGAAGGCGGCCTTGAAAGGCAGCGCCAGCAGCGCGTTCTCGGTCCGGCCCTTGACCCGGGCCCACATCGCGCGGCCACGCTCGCTCGAGTCCGTCCCGGCACCCGAGACGTAGATGAAGGTCATACCGGGATTGCGCGTCACCAGGGCTCTCGCCATCGTCAACGTGAGCTCGTAGGTCTGCCGCGCGTAGTCGGCCTCCGACATCCCGGCCGCCGATGCGCCGAGGCTGTCGAAGCAGGCGTCATAACCTTCCAAGGCACTGTCGAGATCCTCGATCCGCGACAGGTCCGCGAGCACGATCTCCGCGAACTTCGCGTGAGTGAATCCGCTCGCGATGCGGCCGATCGAGAGAACCTTCTCCACGCCGACATCGAGCAGGCATTCACGCAAGACGCCCTGCCCCACCATGCCACTCGCACCGAAGAGCATCACCTTCATGACGTGAGCCTCCTCCGTTTCAGCAGGATCGCCTCGCGCCGCCACCACGGACGAACAGCCGCGGCCGATCTCAGTAGTTGCCCATCGGCCAGGTCCGACCCCGACCGATGAAAGTGGGCGTGGTGCCGCCTTCCCCCCCGGAGGGGAGGGAAGGGGGTTGGGGGGATGCGGGGGGCGATCCGATAGACGCTGGTAAGTTGCGCGACACGTCTGAGCTCCGAAAGCGCTACGGGTAGAACCGGGCAGCTGGTTCCTCTTCTTAATGCAGCCAGCGGTAGGAGTCACCCTCGCCCTTG
>DATNKH010000353.1:0-2721 GCA_035603475.1 Thermoanaerobaculia bacterium | reverse complement strand
GCCGCCCTCGCCACCCAGCTGGCGGCACTCCCTTTCGTCTCCGAAAAAGCTCCTACCTCCTCAGGCCGGCAGCGTTCCGCCAGAACCTTGGAGCCGGACCGCTCCTGGTTGCCCCGCCCCACCCACCTTCCGGAATGGCTGCCGCCGACCCGCCGACCCGGGCCGATTGACAAGGCGGGAAGGAATCCCCTAGGCTTCGCGTTTGCCCGGTCGAGGGACGCGGGATGCGGATTTGGCTGGATCAGGTACGCGAAGAGCCCTTCCACTGGGACGAGACGGAGAGCATCGCACCGGAGACGTTGGAGCGGCCGGAGCTGCTGGCGCTCGGACCGGTGAGCTGGCGGGGCGAGGTCGTTTTCGCCGATCCCGGGTACCTGCTGCGGGGGCGGCTCTCCTACGACCAGACGCTGGCCTGCATCCGGTGCCTGAAGCCGCACGTCGTGGCCACGGCCGCCGAGGTCGAGCTGCTGGTCGTGGTGGAGAGTCACCACAAGAAGCCCCAGAAGCCGCAGCGGGCCTCGGAGGGGGACGAGAGCGAGCTCTCGGAGGACGACCTCGACACGGTGGTCGTCGGGGACGAGGTCCTCGACACGGCCGCGATCGTCCTCGAGCAGCTGCAGCTCAACATCCCGATGAAGGCGCTGTGCCGTCCGGACTGCCGCGGCCTCTGCCCGAGTTGCGGGGCCGACCTCGACGAGCGCGGCGGCCAGTGCTCCTGCGCCGGACCGGAGCCCGATCCCCGGTGGGCGGCGCTGGCCTCGTTGAAGGGCCGGCTGGACGAGTGAGAGACTGCCCTGGCTGCAGTGACTGCCGTAGATGCCGTAACGTGTTGAATCTTCGCGAGGCTCGACGACCATGCCGAATCCGAAACGACGCCACTCCGCGGCGCGCCGCGACCGCCGCCGGGCCCACGACGCGCTGGCCGTCCCGGCCACCTCGACCTGCTCGAACTGCGGCGAGGCCAAGATGCCTCATCGCGCCTGCCCGCACTGCGGCTACTACAACAACCGGCCGGTGATCGAAACCAAAGAGGCGACCTAGGCCGCCGCGTCGCGAGGGTTGACGCCGGTCGAGTATGCCGATCGCAGTAGACGCCATGGGCGGCGACTTCGCGCCGCAGAGCGCGGTCGAGGGGGCGGTGCGCGCGGCGGTCGACGACCATGCCTCGATCCTCCTGGTCGGCGACCGGGCGCGCCTCGAGGCGGAGCTCGCCCGCCACCCGGAGGCGGCCCGGCTCGACGGGCGGATCGGCATCGTCCACGCCGAGGAGGTGGTGGGCATGGACGAGCCCGCCATCACGCCGATCCGCAAGAAGCGCCGCTCCTCGGTCCGCATCTGCGCCGAGCTGGTCAAGGAGCGGCGCGCCGAGGCGATGGTCACCGCCGGCAACACCGGCGCCGCGATGATCGCCGCCAAGATGGTGATCGGCACCCTGCCGGGCGTCGATCGGCCGGCGCTCGCCGCGGTGTTCCCGAACCCGCGCGGCCACACCGTCGTGCTCGACGTCGGCGCCAACGTCGACAGCAAGCCCGAGCACCTGCGCGAGTTCGCGGTCATGGGCCACTTCTACGCCCAGGAGGTCATCCACACGCCGTCGCCGCGCATCGGCCTGATGTCGATCGGCGAGGAGGAGGGCAAGGGCACCGACCTGACCCGCGAGGTGTTCAAGGTGCTCAAGACCACCGGCCTCAACTTCGTCGGCAACGTCGAGGGGCGCGACGTCTTCAACGGCGCGGTGGACGTCATCGTCTGCGACGGCTTCGTCGGCAACGTGCTGCTCAAGAGCGCCGAGGCTCTGGCCGAGCTGATCTCGCGGATGCTGCGCGAGGAGCTGTCACGAACCCCCCGCACCAAGTTCGGCTACCTGCTCTCCAAGCCGGCTTTCGACCGCTTCCGGCAGCGCGTCGACTACAGCGAATACGGCGCCGCGCCGCTGCTCGGGATCCGCGGCGGCTGCTTCATCGGCCACGGCCGGTCGAACCCGCGGGCCATGCACAGCGCCATCCGGCGCGCCGTCGAGTTCGCCAACGCCCAGCTCGACCGCAAGATCGGCGAGAAGCTGGCGGAGCTGCACAGCCACGAGCACGAGCTGCGCGGCGAGGGGGGGTAGGGGATGTCCGCGCGCCGCGTCGCCTACGTCTTCCCGGGGCAGGGGTCGCAGAAGGTGGGGATGGGCAGGGCCTGGGCGGAGGTGTCGCCGGCGGCGCGCGCGACGCTCGCGGAGGCCGACGCGGTGCTCGGCTGGCCGCTGACGTGGCTCTGCTGGGAGGGCCCCGAGGAGGAGCTCAACCTCACCGCCAACACCCAGCCGGCGCTGCTTGCGGTGTCGACTGCCATCCACCGCGCCCTCGCCGCGGCGGAGCCGCCGGCCGGCTTCGCGGCGGCGGCCTGGCCGGCGCTGCCGCCGCCCGTCGCGATGGCCGGGCATAGCCTCGGGGAGTACTCGGCGCTGGTGGCGGCGGGTGCGCTCGACTTCGCCGCGGCGCTGCGGCTGGTGCGCCGGCGCGGGGAGCTGATGCAGGAGGCGGTGCCGGTCGGGGAGGGCGCGATGGCGGCGTTCCTCGGGCTCGACGCCGCCGCCGCCGCCGCCGTCGCCCGCGACGCCGAGGCCGCCGTGCCCGGCGAGGTCTGCGCCGTCGCCAATCTCAACGCGCCGGGCCAGACCGTCGTCGCCGGCCACCGGCGGGCGGTCGAGCGCGCGATGGCGCTCGCCAGGGAGCG
>DATNKH010000352.1:0-10136 GCA_035603475.1 Thermoanaerobaculia bacterium | reverse complement strand
CGGCGGCTGCGCCGCCGGCAGCGGCGGCGCCGCCGGCAGCAGGCGACCATCTCCTCGCCACGGCGGCGATCCCGGTTTTCGCGGCCGCTTTCGAGCGCGCCCGGCGCGGCCTGCCGGCCGTCCCGCCGGAGCCGGCGCTCGGGCACGCCGCCGACTTCCTGCGCATGCTGCGCGGCGAGCCGGCGAGCGATGGGGAGGCGGCGGCACTGGACGCCTACCTGGTCACCGTCGCGGAGCATGGGATGAACGCCTCGACCTTCACTGCCCGCGTGGTCGCCTCCACCAGGGCGGGGGTGCTGCCCGCGGTGATCGCCGCCCTCTGCGCGCTCGAGGGCCCGCTGCACGGCGGAGCGCCCGGCCCGGTGCTGGAGATGCTCGACGCGCTCCGCGGCCGGGCCGACGTGGCCGGGTGGCTCGCCGCCGAGCTCGCCGCCGGCCGGCGCCTGATGGGCTTCGGGCACCGGATCTATCGCGTGCGCGATCCGCGCGCCGACGTGCTGAAGGCGCAGGTGGCGCAGCTGCGCGCCGCCGCGGAGCGCGGCCCGGGCGGCGTGGCCGGCGGCGTGGCCGGCGCGGATGACGCCGGCGGCCGCCTCGCCCTGGCCGAGAGGGTGGAGCGCGAGGCGCTGGCGGCGCTCCGGGAGCTCCGGCCAGGCAAGCGGATCGACACCAACGTCGAGTTCTACACCGCGGTGCTGCTCGACGCGCTGCGTATCGACCGCGGTCTCTTCACCTCGGTCTTCGCCGCCGGCCGCGTCGCCGGCTGGACCGCGCACGTCTTCGAGCAGGAGCGGGCCAACCGCCTGATCCGCCCGCAGTCCGCCTACGTCGGCCCGCGCCCGAACGTCGAGCTCTCCGCTGCCCATGGCGCACGGTTGGTCTAAGATCTTGCAGCAAGGAGGAGCGCGCGATGGCCGCGGACACCAGCAGCGACTCGACGGCGCCTGTCTCGGGGGGAGGGGGAGGAGGCAACGCCGGGAGCAGTGAGGGCGCGGGCGCCGGCGCCGGCCCTGGCGAATTGAGCGGTCCGGCGTGGGTCGCGCGCTTCCCCACGCGCACCGACGTTGCCGCGCTCGAAGCGGGCTTCCAGGCGAATGTCCGGCGCTTTCTCGAGGCCCTCGGCGAGGCGGGGGCGACGACCGAGATCACCGCCACGTTGCGGCCGGTGGAGCGCGCCTACCTCATGCATTTCGCTTATTGCATCGCCAAGCAACACTCTTCTCCGCAAGGCATCCCCCCCCAGCCCGGTGTCGACATCGTGTGGGCTCATCCCACGGACGACGAGTCGCGCCAAGCCGCACGACAGATGTGCGACGGCTATGGCATCGATGCGCTCCAGGTGCCGCCGGCCCTGGGCTCGCGCCACACCCAGGGGAGGGCGATCGACATGATCATCGGCTGGGACGGCACCCTGAGCATCAAGAGAGCGGACGGGACGACGGCTGCCATTGCCAGCACCCCGCGAGACAGCACCAACCCTGACCTCATCGCGGTCGGCAAGACCTACGGCGTGATCCACTTCCTGCATCCGGCGCAGGACCGCGTGCATTGGTCCACGGATGGCCACTGAGGTGCCACTGAGATGACGCCGCTCCTGGCGATGGCCGGAGCCGCCGCCCTGGCGCTGTCCTCCGCCCGGCCTGTCGCGCTCGAGGACGCTGCCGCGGATGAATACATCGCGGCCCATCACCGTCTCGAGCACCGCGAGATCTCGGTGCAGCAGCTCTTCCTGGCGGCCACGAGACTCCACGACCAGCTCCTCGCGAGGCGGGGCAGCGAGCCGACGTTGCTCGAGCGGCTCGACCCCCAGGCATACCTGGCTCTCGAGCGGCGCCTCGCGGCCCATGGGATCGTCGTCAATCAGGAGGAGATCGTCTTCGCCGCCGTCGAGCCGGCCTTCTTCCTCGATCTGGCGAGGAAGTACGGCGACGCGAGCGACCGCGAGTTCTTCGCGACCTATGGGCGCATGTATCCCCCCGGCAAGGGCTACATCTGGCCCGCATACGTCGAGCAGCAGACGGACGCCTCGGGATGCACCAGCTTCGCGCCGCACAAGCTGGTGGACCTCTACGGCCGCTGGCAGCTCTATCGCTCCCGTTTCCCGGGTGACTATCAGCAGGCCGTGGCGGCATCGATCCGGGACATCGAGTCCCAGCTCTGCGCGGCCAGCTGTGCCTGCGAAGACCGGGAGACCGTCGCGGCGGAGCTCAAGACTTTTCTCGCCAGGTTCCCGCAGGACAAGATCGCCAGCCAGGTGGCGGCGCGTCTCCGCGCCATCGAGGCAGGGCGCTCGACCACGCGTTTTCACTGCCTCTCGGGCTGACCGCCAGCCTCGCCGCGCCGGCTGCCCTGGAAGTCGGCCGCGGTGAAGAAGCGCTGGCCCGGCCGCAGGCGCCTGAGTGTCCGGTTGGCCTGGCGGAAGCGCAGCACCGCCGGCAGCCGCCGCAGGGTCAGCCGCAGCGCCGCGGCGTGGATCTTCGCCTTCGCGAAGTCCAGGCGCACCAGGGCGCCTGCCAGGGGCGCCAGCAGGAGCACCGCCGCCCAGAGCAGCGACGGCCCGGTGAAGTGCTTGAGGCAGATGACCGCGCGGTTCGATTCCCCGCCGACGTGACGCCGGAAGCGCACCTCGCTCGGCGGCGGGCCGGCCTGGAAGGTCGACATGCCGCCCGCGTGATAGACCCTGGCGCCGGGGACCGCCACGCAGCGCCATCCGCGCTGCCACGCGCGGAGGAAGAGCTCGACGTCGTCGAAGTCCATGAAGAAGCTGGTGTCCCAGCCGCCGACGTCGAGATACATCCGGCGGTGCACGAGGACGGCGCCGCCGCAGCCGAACGCCACCGCCTCGCCGGCGGCGAGCGGCGCGAGATCATCGAAGGCCCGCGGCGGGTAGCAGCTGATCGGGTCCAGGCGGGCGCTGACGAAGCGCGTGCCGGCGCGGAGCAGGCGGTCGCCGTCGTAGGACCACTGCCAGGGGTCGGCGGCGCCGATCCGATCGGCCAGCGAGACGTGGCGCGCGAGGCTGGCCAGGCAGTCCGCGTCCAACCACAGGTCCTCGTTGCAGAAGAACAGGAGGTCGTGACTGGCGGCCGCGACGGCGGCATGATAGCCGGCGACCAGGCCGCTGGCGGCGGGCTCGGTGACGACCTTGATCCCGGGATGACGCGCCAGGTACTCGCGCGAGCCGTCCGTGCTCTCGCGGTCCACGACGACGATCTCCGTGTCGACCTCCCTCTGCTCCCGCAGCGTCGCGAGCAGGCGCGGCAGGAAGCGCATGCCGTTGAGGTTGCAGACCACGACCGACACCCGCGGGATGCTTCCCATCGCTCACTCGAACCCGCGGACGATGGCGCGCAGCTCCGCGCAGAACCTGGCGGCGGTGAAGTGCCGCCGGCGGCGCGCGGCGTGCCGGCGCAGCGCGAGCTCCAGCTCCGCATCGGCCAGCACCCTGCCGATCCGCTCGACGGCGTCGGCAACGGTGTCGAAAACGAGATCGGGATGGGCGCCGACGATCTCCACCGGACCGCCCGAAGCGTGGACGAACGGCACGCAGCCGGCGGCGAGGATCTCGGCGGGCGCGATGCCGAAGTGCTCGTCCCGGGTGGTGTGGAGCCCGTAGCGGTGGGAGGCAAGCTCGGCGAGCAGCTCCCGGCGGCCCAGGTCGGGCAGCAACCTCAGCCAGGGCCGCGCCGCGGCGAGGTCCCGCAGCCGCGCCTCGTAGCGGGGATCCTCGCGATGGCCGATGAGGGTCAGAGCGAGGTCGTGGCCGCGGCCGCGGAGCGCGTCGACGATGGCCACCGCCATCTCCCAGCGCTTGCTCGGCGTGATCCTGCCGACGGCGACGACCCCATGGCGCCGCGCCTGCCAGGGCACGCGGGGGAAGGGGCCGGCGACCGGCGGGTAGAGCACGACCGAGTCGACGCCGTAGACCTCGCGGATGCGGCGCGCGATGTTCTCCGAGTCCGCCAGGAACAGGTTGCGCAACGGCCCGTCGCGGCGGGTGCGTCCCAGGGCGTAACAGGCGGCGCGGAAGGCGGCGTGCAGCCCTGGGACCCGGTGGGACCAGCGGCGCCGCGACTCCCGCCCTGGCAGGTAGGTGCCGGGCAAGTTGACGTATTGGATGCCGCGGCGCCCGAAGTCCACCTCGTTGTGAGTGCTCAAGAGGACGTCGAAGCGGTGCTCGCGGTCGAGCCGCCGCGCCAGCCGGACGGTCAGCTGGCATTCGAGCAGGGCGCCGGGAGCGCGCACCGCGCCGATGAGACGGCGGTAGCGTGGGGGCGCGAGGAAGGTCGTGAAGTCCGCCGCGCCGAGGTCCGTGCCGAAGCTGCGGTTGACCGCGGCGAGGTCGACCGGACCGAGGGTCGCCAGGGCGACGGCGAACTCCTCGCGCAAGGCTTGCAGGGCCCAGGCGGCGACGGCATTGGCGCCGCCGGCCGGCGCCAGGCAGGGATGGGCGATGAGCACGCGCTTCATGACGGGCGCGGGGCCGGCCGGCAGCGCCGCTTGCGCCGTTCCTCGACCAGGCGCCATTTCCATCCCAGGGCGAGCGACAGCGGGCGGCGGCCCATCGTCACGCACCCGAGGGCGGCCCAGTGGAGCGGCGACCACGGATAGGCGCGAAGCTGGGCGACACCTTCCCGCACCGCGCTGGCGCGTTCGCCGGCCAGGGCCAGGGAGACGGTGAGCTGCCGCAGCTGCGCCCGGTGAAAACCGGGGGCCAGCCGCCGCAGCGCCTCGCCGTGCCGGCGCAGGATCCATCGGATCTCGCCGGCGTCCTGCCGCGCCTCCTCGGGAGTGCGGCCCCGCGACTGCCGCTGCGCGGCGTCGACGTGATAGGTCGCGCCGACCTCTCTCACCCAGAGAGTGTCGAAGCGCCGTGCGAAGTCGAGGTGATGCAGCATCTCCATCAGGCGGCCGGGCGGCAGCGGCACGGCCAGGAGGGCGCTGCGCCGCGTCACGGTGAGGCAGTCGTAGAGCTCCGACCGTTCGAGCCAGCGGAGGAATGCCTCGTAGCCGAGGACGTCGCCGCTCGGCGGCGGGTGGGGCGACTCCCTGCCGTCCGGGTAGCGGTACATGAAGCCGAGCCTGCCCACCGTGCCGGGCAGCGTGGCGGCGCGGTGCTGGATGGCGTGGAGCGCTCCCGGCACCAGCTCGTCGTCGCTGTCGAGGCGGACGATCCAGTCGCCCGCCGCGGCGCGGATGCCGCTCGACCGCGCCGGGCTCGAGCCCAGGTTCCGCGGGTGGCGGACCAGGCGCACGCCGCGGCCCGCGTACTCGGCCGCCACGGCGGCGGAGCGATCGGCCGAAGCGTCGTCGACCACGATCACCTCGAAATCGGCGCCCCGCTGCGCCAGGCAGCTCTCGATGGCGCGCCGGAGCTCACGCTCGCGGTTGTACACCGGGATGACGACGCTGAGCGCGGGGGCGGTGGGCACGGTCATCCCTGCTTGCGCCAATAGACGCCGGTCCGGTCGATGCTCTCGATCGGCTCGGTGATGCCCTGATCGCGGCGATAGTCGTCCACGGCCTGGCGGCACTCGGGCAGGGCGCCATAATCGTCGATCACGGCATAGCCGCCCGGCGAGAGCCGGGGATACAGGTTGGCGAGGGCGTCCATGGTGGACGAATAGAGATCGCCGTCCAGCCGCAGCAGGGCCAGGCGCTCGACCGGAGCCCGCGGCAGCGTGTCCTTGAACCAGCCGGGCAGGAACCGCACCTGCTCGTCGAGCAGGCCGTAGCGGGCGAAGTTCTCCCGCACCCGGGCCAGCGGCACCGCGAGGACGGCGTTGGAGCGCCAGTGCGAGCTGCCGTCGTCCTGCCGGTAGCGCCCGTCCGGCGCCGGCAGGCCGGCGAACGAGTCCGCCACCCAGACCACCCGCGAGCGGTCTCCGTACGCCTTCAGGACGCCGCGCAGGAAGATCGCCGCGCCCCCGCGCCAGGTGCCCGCCTCGATCAGGTCGCCCGGGATCCTCTCCTCGATGAGCGTCCGGACGGCGCGGTGCAGCAGCTCGAGGCGTGCCATCCCGACCATGGTCTCGGCCTCGGCCGGCCAATCGCGGCCCGCCGCCCGCGCCGCGGCGTCGACCGGCACACGGCGATAGAGTCCGCCGCTGAGCCTGGCCAGCAGCGGCAGCAGCCGGCGCTGCAACCCCCCGACCGGCATCGCGGGCGCGAGCAGCGGGCGGTACTCGTCCGGGAAGGCGAGCCGGGTGAGGCACCGCCGCAGCAGGTCCAGGTAGAGCTCGGCGGCGTCATCGCGCACCGGCGCCGCCTCCCGTCCGCGCTTTGCGCGCCCAGGCGGTCATGCGCGCGGTCTGGCCCAGGAGACTCAGGGGATAGGACAGCGGCAGCAGCGCCAGGTTCAGGCGCCCGCCCCGCCACGGGTAGGACACCAGCAGCCGCGAGAGCGCGGGAAGGCTGCGCCGGTCCTGCAAGACGTAGCCGGCGCTGGCGATCAGATCGCCGAGATTCCCCTGCAGAGCGATCCTCTGGACCTCCCAGCCGGCCCGCTCGAGCGTCCGGCGCAGGGTCGCCGGCGTGAAATGGAAGAGATGGTTCGGCAGGTGCAGCGGGAACCAGGCGTCGCCGAACCAGCGGCGCTCGCGGCAGGCGGCGTTGGGCACCGACACCGCCAGCCAACCGCCGGGCTTCGTCCAGGAATACAGCTTCTCGAGCCCGCCGACCGGATCGTGCAGGTGCTCGAGCACCATCCACCCTGCCACCAGGTCGAGCTCGCCGAAGCCATCGGGGGCCGTCTCGAGGGTCCCGGCATGGACCCGGTAACCGAGCGCGGCGCAGGCCCCGGCCGCCTCCTCGGAGCGCTCGATCCCGGTCACCCGCCACCCGCGCCGGGCCATGCGCTGCAGGAAGCCGCCGGACGCGCAGCCCACCTCGAGCAGACTGCCCGGCGGCAGGGGCGGCACCGCCTCGGCCAGCAGCAAGCGGTCGACGAGCTCGGCGCCGAGCCGGGCGCGCGGCCGCGAGGAGCAGTACGGCAGGTAGCCGGCGCCGTAGTAGAACGACATCGATTCCGGCGTGGGCCGCGGGTTGGTGCGCAGCAGGCCGCAGCTCGCACACTCGACCACCCGGAACCTGCCGGGCAGGCCCTGCAGCCGGTCGAATCCTTCCAGCACCAGGCGGTCGCCCGCGGCGCACCCCAGCGGGCAGGGGACCTCCTCCAGGGCGATCCGCGGCTCGGCCGGCGGCTCGACTGGCGGCTCGATCCGCGGCTCGACTGGCGGCTCGACCGGCGGCTCGATTGGCGGCTCGACCGGCGGCTCGACTGGCGGTTCGATTGGCGGCTCGGCCGGCGGCTCGATCGGGTCCTTGGCGATCACTGCCGTGACACCTCGCTGAAGATCGCCGCCAGCAGCTTGGCGGTCTCCGCCGCGGAATGGCGCTCGACGGCCACGCGGCGCCCGGCCCGGCCCATCGCGGCCGCCCGCTGCGGGTCCGCGCACAGCTGCGCGAGGCCGTCGTACCAATCCTCCGCGCGGCACGCGGCGAGCCCCAGCGGCCCCTGCCGTAGGATCTCCGCGGCGGCGCCCACCGGGCTCACGACGACCGGCAGGCCCACGGCCATCGCGCACAGCATCTTGGTCGCGCACTTCGCCCGGCCCCACTCGTCGTCCGGCAGCGGCATGATGCCGGCGCTCATCCGCCGCAGGGCGTCGACCTCGATCGCCGGCGACCAGCGCTGGAAGTCCACGCGGTCGGCCGGCAGCCGCCGGAACCGGGGACGGCGGTCGCAGACGACCAGCATCCGCGCCGCGGTGTGATCGGTCATGAAGCGCGCCAGGGTCTCCTCGATCGCGTAGAGATAGGGGAGGTTCCAGTGGGTGCCGCTCCAGCCGATGATGAATGCCTCGCCGTTCGCGGACGCCGTGCCGGCCGTGAGCCCCTCGCCGGCCCCAGGCCCGGGCGCCGGTTTCCAGGCCTCGGTGTCCACCGCCGTCGGCACCGTCCAGACGCGCGGCGCGGCGCCGCGGAAGTGGTCGGCGATGCGGGCGTTGCCGGCGATCACGCCGGCGCAGCGCGCGGCGATGCGACGGGCGAAGTCCGGGCGCCCGTGGAGCCAGATGGCGTCGTCCACGTCCAGGAGCCGCCGGCCGCCCACGAAGCGCTCGATGGTCTGATGGCCGCTGACCAGCTCGCGGTTGAGCCAGGTGACGTCGTAGCGCCGCGCGGCGAAGGCGTGGACGACGCGCGACGCCGCCCCCAGGCCGGTCAGCTGCAGCGGGCCGCGCGCATACTTGCTGATCCAGGGGCGGTACTCGACGGCCTCGATGCCGAGCTCGCGCAGCGGCGCCAGGAACTGGCGAATCCGGAAGCGACTGGACGGATCGTCGCGGCTCGCGGTGATGGCGGCGACGCGAATCATGCCGCCACCGTCTCCGGGCCGGGGGAGGAGCCCAGCCGATCGATCAAGGAGAGGTAGCTCCGCAGGTGGGCCTCGAGCGTCCACCGGGTCTGCCACGCCTGCCGCCCGGCCTCGCCGAGCGCCTGGCGCAGCGCCGGGTCGTCCTGCATGCGCCGCAGGCAGGCCACGAGCCCGTCGCCGTCGCCGAACAGGAGGCCGCCGCCGCTCGCGTGGACGATCTCGGCCAGCGAGCCGCGGTCACGGGCGATCACCGGGGTGCCCTCGGCGAACGCCTCGAGGACGACCAGGGGGAAGACCTCGTAGCCCAGCGACGGCACCAGCACCGCCGTGGCGCGGGAGACGAGCCCCGCGAGCCGGTCCCGCGGCACCTGGCCCAGGAAACGGATGTGGTCGCACCCCGCCGCCAGGGCCCGGAGAGCGCCCGCCTCGCCGCCCTCGCCCGCGATCAGCAGGCCGGCCTTGCGGTAGGCACGAAAGGCCGCGATCAGGGCCGCCACTCCCTTGATCCGCTCCAGCCGGCCGGCGTAGAGGAAGAAGGGGCCGGGCGGCACCAGCGTCTCCGAGCGCTCGGCAGCGGGGCGATGGAAGCTCTCGAGGACGGCGATCCGCAGCGGCAGCCCGGAAGCGAGGTGGATGCGGCGCGTGAACTCGGTGGGAGCGAGGAACGTGTCCACGTGCTCGACGCACCGCGCCAGGAGGCGGCCGTGGCGCCAGAGCTGGGGCGGGCGCCGGTAGCGCAGCGAGCACGAGAAGCAGCGTTTCTCCGTGCACAGCTCGCGGTTGTCGCGGAACAGCGTGTGCATCGGGCAGAGCAGCCAATGCTCGTGGATCGTGTAGAGCTTCAGCGCCGAACCGTAGCGCAGGACCGCCGGGCCGCCGACCAGGGAGACGTTGTGAAAGTGGATGACGTCGAAGCGCCGCGCGTCGAGCAGCCGCCGCAGCGCGGCGGACTTGAGCCACGGCCGGCCGGTCTGCTGCGTGGCCAGCGGCGAGAGGATGCCGAAGCGGCTGCGCAGGCGGTGGACACGCACGCCCGCCGGGCTGGCGGGGAAGGGGCCGGTCTCCGGCGTGGCCGGGGCGAGCGCGCGGTAGCTGTCCAGGCAGTGGACGACGTCGACCTGGTGTCCCTGCTCGGCGAGGCCGCGGCTCAGCGCTTCGACGAAGATCGCGTCGCCGCCGAACGAATAGGGCGGATAGAACGTGGTGACCATGCAGAATCGCAGCATCGGGCGCGGCTTCCGGGTTGGCGGCGGCGGGGAGGTCCGGGTTACTCGGCCGGCGGCCGGACCAGCGCCAACCTCTGCGCCGGGGCGGCGGCCGCGGCCGCCGGCTGCAGCTCCCAGAGCACCGCGCCCGCGTCCTCGTACTCGACGCGGAAGTGGCTGGCGAAGCCGGCCTCGTGCGGCAGGATGGCGAGATGGTCGCGCGGCGCCAGGAAGTGGTCGGCGCCGAGCCGCCGCAGCGCGAGATACAGCGCGTCGCCGCTCGCGAACGAGGGATAGAGCTTGGCGTAGCGCACCGGTCCGAAGCAATCGCCCAGGTAGCGTCCCGGCGCGTAGAACGCGAGGTCCGCGAGGTCCAGGCCGTAGACCGACGACTCGCGGCCGTGGCGGCGCCCGACCTCTTGCAGCGCGGCGAAGCCCGGGAGGTGGGAGCGCTGCACCGCCTCGCGCGCCGCCGCGTCGAACGGCAGGGGCCCGAGGTAGCGGCAGCGGATGCCGGTGTAGATGAGCCCGGGAACCACGGTGGCGAGCGCGGC
>DATNKH010000351.1:0-11309 GCA_035603475.1 Thermoanaerobaculia bacterium | reverse complement strand
CCCTCGAGCGCCTTCAGCGCCGAGACCTTGACCACCGGGATGTCGTCGCCGGGGAACTCGTAACGGGAGAGCAGCTCCCGGACCTCGAGCTCGACCAGCTCCAGGATCTCGGGATCGTCCACCTTGTCGACCTTGTTCATGAACACGACCATATACGGCACCCCCACCTGGCGCGCCAGCAGGATGTGCTCGCGCGTCTGCGGCATGGGGCCGTCCTCGGCCGACACCACCAGGATCGCGCCGTCCATCTGCGCTGCCCCGGTGATCATGTTCTTGATGTAGTCCGCGTGCCCCGGGCAGTCGACGTGCGCATAGTGGCGCTTGGCGCTCTCGTACTCGACGTGCGCCGTGGCGATGGTGATGCCGCGCTCCCGCTCTTCCGGCGCCTTGTCGATCTGGTCGAACGCCACGAACTGCGCCCATCCCTTCGCCGCCAGCACCTTGGTGATCGCCGCCGTCAGCGTCGTCTTGCCGTGATCGATGTGCCCGATCGTGCCGACGTTGACGTGCGGCTTGTTACGCTGGAACTTTTCCTTGCCCATGAGATCCTCCCCCCACTAGCCGGCTATCTATCCGGCGCGGCCGGTTACCCGGCCTGCCTTTCGGCGCGGCCGGTTACCCGGCCGCTTTCGCCACCACCTCTTCGCTGACGCTCTTCGGCGCCTGCTCGTAGCTGGCGAACTGCATCGTGTAGTTGGCCCGCCCCTGGCTGAGCGACCGCAGGTCCGTGGCGTAGCCGAACATCTCCGCCAGCGGCACCCGGCAGGTGATCACCTGCGCGTTGCCGCGCCGCTCCATCTGCTGGATGCGGCCACGCCGCGACGTGATGTCGCCGATCACCTCGCCCATGTAATCCTCGGGAGTCACCACCTCGACCGCCATGATCGGCTCCATCAGCACCGGGCGGGCCCGCTTGCAGGCATCCTGGAACGCCATCGAGCCGGCGATCTTGAACGCGATCTCCGAGGAGTCGACCTCGTGGTAGCTGCCGTAGAACAGGTCCACCTCGACGCCGGTCATCGGGTAGCCGGCCAGCGGCCCGGTCTCCATCGCTTCCTTGATCCCCTGCTCGATCGGCTTGATGAACTCGCGCGGGATGACCCCGCCGACGATCTTGTTGTTGAACACGAAGTCCTTGTCGGCGTCCTCCGGCAGCGGCCGCAGCTTGATCTTGGCGTGGCCGTACTGGCCATGGCCGCCGGTCTGCCGGATGTAGCGCCCCTCTCCCTCCGCCTCCTGCGTGATCGCCTCCCGGTAGGCGACCTGCGGCTTGCCGACGTTGCAGCCGACGTTGAACTCGCGCACCAGGCGGTCGGTGATGATCTCGAGGTGCAGCTCGCCCATGCCGGAGATCAGGGTCTGGCCGGTGTCCGGGTCGGTGTGGACGCGGAAGGTAGGGTCCTCCTGCATCAGCTTGCCGAGCGCGACCCCCAGCTTCTCCTGGTCGGACTTGGTCTTCGGCTCGATCGACACCGAGATCACCGGCTCCGGGAAGCTCATCGCCTCGAGCACCACCGGCGCCTTCGGGTCGCAGACGGTGTCGCCGGTGGTGACGTTCTTCAAGCCCACCGCCGCGGCGATGTCGCCGGCCCACACCTCGGAGATCTCCTCGCGCTTGTTGGCGTGCATCTTGAGCAGGCGGCCGATGCGCTCGTTGGCGCCGCGCTTGGCGTTCAGCACCGAGGTGCCCGATTCGACGTGGCCGGAGTAGACGCGGAAGAAGGCGAGCTGGCCGACGAAAGGATCGGTCATGATCTTGAACACCAGGCCCGAGAACGGCTCGGAGTCGTCGGAATGCCGCATCACCGGCTTGTCGCCGGCCAGGTCGGTGCCCTGGATGGGCGGGATGTCGAGCGGCGACGGCAGGTAGTCGATGACGGCGTCGAGCAGCGGCTGCACGCCCTTGTTCTTGAAGGCGCTGCCGCAGATGACCGGCTGCAGGCGGTTGGCGATCGTGGCGCGGCGCAGCGAAGCGCGCAGCTCGTCGACGGTGATCTCCTCGCCGGAGAGATACTTCTCGAGCAGCTGGTCGTCGGTCTCGGCGATCGCCTCCACCATCTCCTCGCGGCGGCGGTGGGCCTCGTCGAGGTGCTCCTCCGGGATGTCGACACGCTCGTAGTCGGCGCCCAGGGTCTCGTCCTTGTAGTAGATGCCCTTCATGTCGAGCAGGTCGATGACGCCGCGGAAGCTCTCTTCCTTGCCCCAGGGCAGCTGGATCACCACCGGGTTGGCGGCGAGCCGGCTGCGCATCATCGACACGGTGCGGTCGAAGTCCGCGCCCACGCGGTCCATCTTGTTGACGAAGGCGATGCGCGGCACGCGGTAATGATCGGCCTGGCGCCAGACGGTCTCCGACTGCGGCTCGACGCCGGCGACGGAGTCGAACACCGCCACGGCGCCGTCGAGCACGCGCAGCGACCGCTCCACCTCGGCGGTGAAGTCGACGTGGCCCGGGGTGTCGATGATGTTGATGCGATGCTGCTTCCAGAAGCAGGTGGTCGCCGCCGACGTGATGGTGATGCCGCGCTCCTGCTCCTGCACCATCCAGTCCATGGTGGCAGTGCCGTCGTGCACCTCGCCGAGCTTGTAGTTCACCCCGGTATAGAAAAGGATGCGCTCCGTGGTCGTGGTCTTACCGGCATCGATATGGGCCATGATGCCGATGTTGCGCGTGTCTTTGAGCGAACCTTGCCTTGCCATGACGCTTCCAGTCTTTCCCTCGCACCTGGGCGGCCCCTACGGGGGTCCGAGCCTCCGGTGCTCAAGTTCAAAGCGGCTGCGCGGGCGACCCGCCGCCGCCGATAGGCATGGGATATGAGATCTATGCCTGCTCCTGCTACCAGCGGTAGTGCGCGAACGCCTTGTTGGCCTCCGCCATCCGGTGCGTGTCTTCCTTCTTCTTGATGGCGCCGCCGCGGCTCTCGGCGGCGTCCATCAGCTCGCCGGCCAACCGCGCCCGCATCGTCTTCTCGCCGCGCGCCTGCGCGGTGGTGATGATCCAGCGCATCGACAACGCCAGCTTGCGGCTGGGGCGCACCTCGACCGGCACCTGGTAGGTCGAGCCGCCGACGCGGCGCGACTTCACCTCGACGGCCGGCTTGACGTTCTCGATCGCCTTCTTGAACACCTTCATCGGGTCGTCGCTGGTGCGCTGGCGAATGGCTTCGAGGGCGTCGTAGAGGATGCGCTCGGCCACCGACTTCTTGCCGTCGCGCATGACCACGTTGACGAACTTGGTCACCAGCTGCGAGTTGTAGATCGGGTCCGGCAGGACCTCGCGCTTGGGGATCTCTCTGCGCCTTGGCATCTCTTCATCTCTCCGGTGTCAGGACGGCCGCCCCTCAACCCTTGGGCCGCTTGGCGCCATACTTGGAGCGCCCCTGGCGGCGGTTCTGCACGCCGACCGCGTCCAGCGTGCCGCGGATCACGTGGTAGCGCACCCCGGGCAGGTCCTTCACGCGGCCGCCGCGGATCAGCACGATCGAGTGCTCCTGCAGGTTGTGGCCGACGCCGGGGATGTAGGTCGTCACCTCGATGCCGTTCGTCAGCCGTACGCGGGCCACCTTCCGGAGCGCCGAGTTCGGCTTCTTCGGCGTCTGCGTGTAAACGCGCACACAGACACCGCGCTTCTGCGGCGACGACTGCAGCGCCGGGCTCTTCGTCTTGGCGACGGAGCGGACGCGACCCTTGCGCACCAACTGATGAATCGTAGGCATGCTCCGCGGTTCTCCTTGGTTCCCTCTGCTTCGTTTGCTTCGTTCCCAGGGGGCGCCGCACCTCTTGCCGGCGGCGGCGCCACGGCCCCAGGCCGTGGTTCCCGTTAGGCTCACACGGAGGTACGGCGGCTCCGGCGTGCCCCGCCATCGACTCCCGAGGACCCCTCGGCATGCATCGGGGCCACCGGCAGGGGCGCCGGCCCTCATTCTCTCGGCCGCGAGCTCATCGAGGGTCGCGCTTCCAGCCGGAAGACACACCCACACGCCTCATCCTTGTAGCAGGATGAGGCTTTGCGCCCGCTGACCGCTCCGAACGGCGTTCAGGATCAGGTCTTCCGGCGGAAGACCACGCGCCCCGGTCCCTGGCGAGACCCTCGGCGGCGAAACCCGCAGATGGTAACAGCGCCCGGCCTGCGGCGTCAACCCCCACCAAAGACCGTGACGGTACGTCGCGGCCTTCGCGGAAACGGTGGACGTTTTGCGTCTTATCCAACAAGGGACAAGCCGCCGTTGTTCCCACGCGGCCACCTCCGCCACCGCGTCCGCCATCCCTGCCGTCCCTCTCCTGTTCCACATTGAGATAGCTATGCTACTGTGGAGGACGTGAAGACCGTGCAGATGACCATCGACGAGGATCTGGTCGCCGAAGTCGATCGCGCCGCTGCGGCAGAGGGCAAGAACCGGTCGGCTTTCACCCGCGACGCCCTGCGCGCGGCCCTGGCAAGCGCCCGGGTACGCGAGCTGGAAGAGCGACATCGCCTCGGCTATCAACGCCAACCGGTCCAGCCCGGGGAGCTCGACGACTGGGAAGCTGAGCAGGTCTGGCCGGACAGTGGCCGCTGATGCGGGGCGAGATCCGTTGGTATCGGTTTGGCCAGCCGGACAAGCGCCGGCCGGTGCTCGTCCTGACGCGCGATTCGGTCCTCGACTACCTCGGCGAGGTGACGATCGCGCCGATCACCCGCACCGTCCGCGGGCTGCCGTCCGAGGTCCCGCTCACCGCTGCCGACGGCATGCCCCGAGACTGTGCCATCAACTGCGATCATCTCCAGACGGTCTCGAAGCAGAAGCTCGGGCCGGTCATCGCCAGCCTCCGGCATGACCGGCTCGAGGAGGTCCGCGCCGCCGTGCTGTTCGCGCTTGGCTTCGGGCCCTAGTGCGCCGTCACTCGCGATCGCCGCCCCCTCCTTCCCTCCTGTCGCGCGAAGAGGTCCGCTTCAAGGGGCCGTGCGCGGGTGCTGGCGCACCCAGCGGACATAGGCTGCCAGGGCATCGAGCTCCGCGGGCTTGACGCGGTCGCCGTAGGCGGGCATCTGGACGGCCTCTCCCTCCAGGAAATGACGGGCGGCGGGGTTGGCGCGCAGGCGATCGGGGGCGCCGTTGCGGACCCACTGCCGGAGCTCGTCGTCGCCGCGCACCAGCTCGGCGTAGTCGTCGCCGTCCCAGGGCGGCACATAGCCCTTCAGGGAGCCTGGATCTCGAATCAGGCCGCGCCCTTCCGCCCCATGGCAGCCGAAGCAGCCGAAACGCAGGGCCACGTCGCGGCCGGCGCTCACCTTGGGGTCCGGGAGCTCGCCGAACTGCGAGAGGGTGAGCACGTAGACCGTCAGGTCGGCGAGCTCCGCGCCGCTCATCCGGCCGCGGAAGGCGGGCATCTTGATCAACGCCCCGGCGTCAGGCTTCTGGCCGGGCGGGTGGCCGTCGAGGATCCACGCCCGCACGTCCCCGGGCTCGTGGTTGTACATCGTCCACGAGCCGCCGACCCAGGCCGGCACGTCGCCGGCCCTCGAATCCGGGTCGGGGATGCCAACCGCGCCGCCCGGACCGTGGCAGCCGAAGCACCCCATGCGCTCGGCCACGCGCTCGCCGCGCCGCTGCTGGCTGCTCTCGGCGGCCGCCAGCCACCGCGCCCGCACCGCGATCGCCGCCAGCGCCGCCGCCTCGGCGAGCACCAGCATCGCCAGCATCCAGACCATGGCAGAGCGGCGCGGGCCCGCGCCGCCGCGATCTTTGGAGCGGCGGGAGCCGCCGCCCGGCCCACCGCCGCCGCTCCCGGGTGCTCGATCCGACTCCATGCGCATCCTCCTCGACCAGGCGCCAAGCGGTAGGTCCGCCGGTGTGCCGGCCTGGTTCTGTTCGGGAAGGCGAGAAGACGCGAGCGACTCCTCCATTTCGCCCGGCGCATCCTACTTCAAGAGAACTTCGCGGCCCGCCGCACGTATCCGCTGCTGGCGCTGCCTGGACGCCCGGCGACCGTGAACGCGCGAAAGTTCGTTACAATTCAGCCAGTGCTCGATCCGAACCGGGAGCGGCTCCAGGAAGGCCCCCAGGCGGTGGCCGGCTCCAAGGCGCCCGGGAAAGGCTCCGTGGAGCAGCTCTACCATGCGCAGGTGGAGACGATCAGGAAGCTGGCGGCATACGCCTGCCGCCGCTATGGCTTCGGCCGCGAGGAGGTCGAGGACTTCACCCAGCACGTCCTGGCCAAGATCTGGGACGAGGGCTGTGCCGTGCTGCAGAAGTTCCAGGGCCGCAGCAACCTGGCGAGCTACCTGGCGGTCGTGGTCCAGAGGGCGCTGCAGGACTACGTCAACAGCCGCTGGGGGAAATGGCGCCCCTCCAAGGCAGCGCAACGGCGGGGCCAGCTGGCAATCGACCTCGAGACGCTGCTGGTGCGCGATCGCCTGGGCTTCGACGAGGCGTGCCGGACCCTCCGCTCTCGCGGCGCGACCGCGACCGACGCCGAGTTGGACGAGATCGCGGCCCGGCTGCCACCGCGGCCGCCGCGCCGGATCGACGGCTCCTATGACGGCGCGGGCGGGAGCGGTGACATCCGCGGTGCCGGGACGCCGGGACGCCGCGAACCGGTCGCCGCCGAGAGCGCGGATGACCGCATCCGGGCCAGTGAGCGGCAACAGCGCTGGCAGCATGCCATGCAGGCCCTCGCGGCCGCGCTCGCCGCCCTGCCGGCCGAGGACCGCTTGATCGCCAAGATGGTCGGCGAGTTCGGCGTCGTCGACATCGCGGCCCACCTGGGGCTCGAACAGAAGCCGCTCTACAAGAGGAAGGAGAAGATCCTGGCGAGATTGCGCGAGGTCCTCGAGAGCGCCGGCGTCAGCGCCGCCGACGTGGCGGAGATCCTGGGCGATGCGGACAGCTGAGCGCGGTAGGCCGCGAGGTCTCGGGGCGAGAGCCCCGGGCACTAGAATGCGGGAGGCGGCGGGCGGAGATCCTGGGCCGAAAAGCTCCTTCCAGGTCCGTCCCAGGAAGTGGAGCCGCCAGCAAGATCGGAGGCCATGCCATAGCTGAACCCACCACTGCGCCCGCCGACTGCCCAGACCTGGAGGACATCGCCGCCTTGCTCGACGGCAAGCTCACGGCCAGGGAACGGGCTCGCCTCACCGAGCACCTGGCCGGGTGCGAGAGCTGCTACGAGATTTTCGCCGGCACTGCCCACATCCTGGAGGACAGCCGCGAGGAGCAGCTGCAGCCCGCTGCGACGCCGCGCCCTTTTGAGCCGACCAGGGCAGCGCGGGCCCTCCGGCAACGCGCCTGGTGGGCGGCAGCCGCCCTCGCCGCGCTGCTGGCCGCGACGGTGGGACTGGTCGTCTTCCTGCAGGGCGGCCGCGGCGCCGGTCCCTCGACGGAGCAGCTGGCCAGCCTGGTTGGCCCGGCCCCGTCCGGGCTGTTCAACTGGGGCAGGACACTGCGCGGGGGCTCGGGCACGGAGGAGCAGCCCGAGCTGCCGCCCGAGGAGGAGGCCTTCCAGCTGGGGGTGCGGTTCCTCGACCTGCGGCTGGCCCTGGCGAGCGGCAACCGAGAGGACGCCGACGACGCGCTCAGGCGCCTCCACCTGCTTTTCGAGCGCATGCCCATTCCCCCTCTCGAGACGCGGGCCAGCTACGACGAGCTACGGAAGCGGCTGGAACCGCGGGTGCCGCCGCCCACCCTGCTCGCGGCCGCGGCGGCCGCGGAGAAGAAGGCCATGGAGGAGCTGCTCGAGGACCCGCGGCTGGTCGAGCTCGGCCGCTGGACCGAGGCATGCCGTCTCGTCGGCCAGAACGGCCGCGCGGACCTCTTCCGCGAGCCCGCGACCCTGCGAGTGCTGGACGCGGCGATGCGGCCCGGCGGGAAGGACGCGGACACCCTCGATCCCCAGGCCCTCGCGAAGGTCCGGAGCCTCCGCGACACCATTGCCGGCGGCCGCATCGACCCCGCCACCCTCGGCGGGCGCTGCACGGATCTCCTCCACCAGCTCGCCGGCGACGATCAATAGCCCGCAGATCTCAGGGGTCGGCCAGCTATGGCCCCGCCGCGCCTTCCCGGCCCGGCGCCTGCCGGCGCTTGTTGAGATCGGCCAGCGCCCCGACCTCGCGGGCGGCGGCGGCGCGGCGGGCCTGCAGCTCGGCGGCGATCGCGCGCCGCGTCCGCAGCAGCAGGTAGGCGCGCGCTTCGCGCCAGAGCTGCCCCCGCCGGTCGTCGAAACGCAGCGTGATCCAGCCGGTGAGCGGGGCGGCCACGAGGGTGAGCAGCGCGGCGCCGGCGCGCCACGTCAAGGGCGGCCCGGCGAGCCAGGCGGCGAGGGCAGCTTCGAGCAGCCAGGCCAGCGGGAAGAGGACGATGCCGCCGAAGACCTTGAAGGAAGCGGGGACGTCCGGCGTGCGTGCGGCACGGGCGGCGATCTCCCCCACCACCCGGTAGGGCAGCCAGTTGAGGACCATTCCCACCAGCGCCAGCGGCAGGTAGACCAGCAGGCGGAGCGCGGTGCGCCCCACCCAGAGGACGGCGGGCGCCGCCGGGTAGCTGGCGGCGACCTGGTCGTCACGCACGCCGAGCGCGCCGAGCATCCGGTCGTAGCGGTCGATCGCCGCGGCCGCCGCCGCCGTGCGTGCCGGATCACGCCGGCGAAGCTCGGCGTACCCCTCGACGAGGGCGCGATGCAGCGAGAAGCGCTCGGCAAGCGGCGGCTCGCCGGGCAGGCCCGTGACGGCGCCCGCGGCGGTCGCGGCAGCCCCGGCAGCGCCGGCGACCGCGGTGGCCGCGGTGCCGGCGGCCCCGGTGGGCGTCGACGAGAACAGCTCCGCCGCCCGGCCGATGCGGCGCGCTTCCTCCCACGAGCCGTAGTTGAGCGTCACCGCCTTGAGGCCCGCGTCGATCCGTGCCGTCAACGCCCGCACGGCGGGGGCGGAGGCGGCGCCGGCCGCTGCATCCTGGCGATCGAGGGCGATCTCTGGAGCCGGGTCGATCGGCTCCCCGATCTCCAGCAGCGCGCGCGAGCGGAACGTTCCCCTGGCCTCGAAGGTGAGACCGATCGGCACGATGAGCGGCGACAGGTGCGGGAACCGCCGCGCCGCCTCGAGCACGATGCGCGCGGCCCCTGTCTTGAGCGGCACCAGCGACGGCTCGCTGTGGCTGACGCCTTCCGGGAAGAGGGCCACGGCGCCGCCTCGGGCGAGCTCCTCGTGGCAGCGGGCGAAGGACGCCACGTTCTGAGCAGGGTCGGCGCCGCCGCCGACGTCCTTCGGCCGGTAGATCGGGATGACCCCGCCGAGCTGCAGCCACGGACGCAGCGCCAGGTTCCGCCACGCGAGGTGAGTGGCCAGGAAGCGCGGCATCCGGCCGCCGGATGGACGCCCGCCAGCTCCCCCCGGTCCACCCGGTCCGCCCGGTCCGCCCGCCGGCAGGGTGGCGGCGATCAGCAGCGGATCGATCATGCCGTTCTGGTGGTTGGCCACCACCAGCAACGGCCCGCTCGGCGGCAGGCGGGCGGCGCCGACCACCTCGATCTCGCGGAAGAAGATCCGCGCCACCAGGCGGGCCAGACCGACGACCAGCGCATCGATCCGCGGCCGCGGCGCGGCAGCGGCAGGCAGGCTCTCGGGCTCGGCGGTCACGACTCCCGGGGGCACCGGCCGGGGCCTACTCGGCCCCGCCGATCAGCGCGCGCATCGGCCGTACCAGGAGCATCAGGATCAGCCCGGCCGCCCCGGAGACCAGGGCCACCACGCCAAAGATCTGGAACAGGGGGAACGCCTCGAAGCGCCCGGCGACCTGGCCGCCGATGATGTTGCCGAGCGACAACGACATGAACCAGATCCCCATCATCTGGCTGACCTTCCGGTGCGGGGCCAGCTTGGTGATGGCCGACAGCCCGACCGGCGAGAGGCACAGCTCGCCGCAGGTGGAGAACAGGTACGTCAGCACCAGCCACCAGGGGCTCACCAGGTGCGGCACGACGCCGTGGCCGGCCACCGCGTGGCCCACGCTGGCGAGCGACGCCCCGACCATGGTCAGGAAGCCGAGCGCGCTGAACAGCAAGCCGAGGGCGAACTTCGTCGGGCTGGAAGGGTTGCGGCGGCCGAGGCGGAGCCAGATCAAGCCGAACACCGGCGCCAGGGCGATGACGAACAGCGGGTTGACCGCCTGCAGCACGCTCGCCGGCATGTTCCAACCGAGGACGTTGCGGTTCGTCAGGCGCTCGGCGAACAGGTTCAGCGACGAGCCTGCCTGCTCGTAGCCGGCCCAGAACAGCGCCGAGAACAGGATCAGGACGGCGACCGCGAGCATGCGCTTGGTCTCGCCCCCGTCGAGCCCGCCGGCGGCGATCTGGAACACGAAGTAGGCCACCGCGAGCCCGACGATCGCCACCGTGGCGCCCAGGGCGATACGCTGCGGGGTGAGCGGAATCACGCCGGCCGCCACCAGCGCCACCAGCACCACCAGCAGCCCGCCGGCGCCGGCCAGGAACTTCCACGCCCTGGCGCGCCCACCCCCACCCGGGTTGGCGGCGGCGTCGAGCTCGGCGTTCGGCAGCAGCCCGGCCGCGCCCAGGTACTTGCCGCCCAGCGAGTACTGCACGACGCCGAGCGCCATTCCCGTGCCGGCCACAGCGAAGGCCAGGTGCCAGTTCACCTGCTCGCCCAGCGGGCCGCAGATCAGCGGCGCGAGGAAGGCGCCGAGGTTGATGCCCATGTAGAAGATCGAGAATCCGGCGTCGCGCCGCGCCATGTCGCTGGGGTAGAGCTCGCCCACCATGGTGCTGACGTTCGGCTTGAGCAGGCCGGTACCGATGACGATGAGCATCAGCCCGAGATAGAAGGCGGAGAGGTTGTCGATCGCCAGCGAGAAGTTGCCGGCCGAGATGAGACACCCGCCGAGAAGCACGGAACGGCGCTGGCCCAGCAGGCGGTCGGCGATCCAGCCGCCCGGCAGGCACATCAGGTATCCCGATGCGGTGAACAGGCCGTAGACAGCCCCCGCCCGCGGGGTGTCGAAGCCCAGGCCGCCCTGGAGCACGCCGGCGGTCATGAACAGGAACAGGATGGCGCGCATCCCGTAGAAGCTGAAGCGCTCCCAGAACTCGGTGAAGAAGAGCGTCGCCAGGCCGCGCGGGTGGCCGAAGAACGCCGTCGGGTAGGGCACCGGGGACGCGGCCGATGGGACGGCGTCGGCGGCGCTCGGATCTGGGCTCATGGCGGTCGTGCTCTTGGGGCGGCCAGAGCTTAACACGGTAGCTACGGCACCAAGGGAGGGGTAGTGGGTCCGTGTCCCTCCCCTCCCTTCCTTGGCTCGTATGGGCGAGGGGTCGCAGTCCTC
>DATNKH010000350.1:0-2582 GCA_035603475.1 Thermoanaerobaculia bacterium | reverse complement strand
AGGCTCACTCGCCAGCTGCGGAGCAGGTTCAGGCAGGCCTCCCGCGCGAAGTACCGCAGGGCTCGCGCCAGGCTCACGACGGCACCTCCGCCTCAGGTTCACGGTCTGCCGGTGAAGGCTCGCGTTCCAGCTCCGGCGGCGGCTCCCTGTCCAGAGATGGTTCCAGCTCCGCCGGCCGTTCCAGCTCCGGCGGCGGCTCCAGCTCCGGCGGCTCGGTGCCGGCGATGACGACGTCGGAGACCAGGCGGCCGCGGTCGAGGGTGAGCACGCGCCGGCCCACGCGCTGGATGGTGTCGCGGTCGTGGGTGGCCAGCACGACCGTGGTGCCGCGCAGGTTCACCTCCAGGAAGAGGCGCAGGATCTCGCGCGACAGGTCGGGATCGAGGTTGCCGGTCGGCTCGTCGGCGATCAAGATGTCGGGCTCGTTGATCAGCGCCCGCGCGATGGCCACGCGCTGCTGCTCGCCGCCCGACAGCTGCGGCGGGAAGGCGTTCAAGCGGTGGGCCAGGCCCACGCGGCGCAGCGCCTGGTAGGCCAGCTGCCGCTGCTGCTTGAAGTCGAGGCCGAGCACCCGCGGCAGGTAGGTGACGTTCTCGAACACGGTCTTGCGGGCGATCAGCCGGAAGTCCTGGAAGACGACGCCGATGGTGCGGCGCAGGTAGGGGATCTTGCCGGGCGGGACCGAGGCGACGTTGCGGCCGTTGACCACGATCTGGCCGGCGCTCGGCACCTCCTCGCGGAAGATCAGGCGCAGCAGCGTGGTCTTGCCGGCGCCGCTCGCCCCGGTCAGGAACACGAACTGGCCGCGGGCGATGTCGAAGGTGACCTCCTCCAGGGCGGCCTGCCCGCCCGGGAAGCGCTTGCTGACATGGAAGAACTGGATCAAGGTGCGGAATCCCCGCGCGCCCCACGACCCGGCTGACCGCGCCGGCGGATCACTCGACCGCGGTGCCGGGGACGGGCTCGCGCTCGAGCGCCTCGCGCATCAGCCGCTGCACCGTCCGGGGCTCGGCGCGTCCGCCGGAGCGCTTCATCGCCTGGCCGACCAGGAACCCGAGCGTCTGGGTCTTGCCCGCCCGGTACTGCGCGACCGGTCCCGGGTGCTGCTCGATCACCTCGTCGATCCACGTGGCGATCCGCGCCTCGTCGGAGACCTGCGCGAGGCCGAGCCGCTCGAGCGCCGCGGCGGGCTCCTCCTCCGTGCCGCAGATCGCCGCGAAGACCTCCTTGGCGGCGCTGTTCGAGAGCTTGCCTGATTCCACCATTGCCGCCAGCGCGGCCAGCCGGCGCGGCTGCAAGATGCGGTCGAGCGGCTCTCCCCGGCCCCGGCGGGCGCTCCGCTCGCGCAGCACCTCGGTCAGCACCCAGTTCGCGATGCTCTTCGGGCTCGGGCGGTCGCCGGCGTCGCCGGCAGGGCCGCGGACGGCGTCGAGCGAGCCGAGTGATTCGAGAGCGGCCTCGTAGTAGTCGGCGAGCTCGCGCGACTGCGAGAGGATGAGAGCATCCGCCGCCGGCAGCTCGTAGGCGGCCTGGAAGCGGGCGCGCCGCTCCCAGGGCAGCTCGGGGAGGGCGGCGCGCAACGCGGCGACGCGCTCGGCGGCAACGACCAGCGGCGGCAGGTCGGGCTCCGGGAAGTACCGGTAGTCGTGCGCCTCTTCCTTGCTGCGCAGGGTGCGCGTGGTGCCGCTGTCGGCATCGAAGCTGCGGGTCTCCTGCACCACCCGGCCGCCGCCTTCGAGGAGCTCGATCTGGCGGGCGATCTCGTGCTCGATGGCGCGGCCGACGTTGCGGAAGGAGTTGAGGTTCTTGATCTCGGTCTTGGTGCCGAGCCGGGTCTCGCCGCGCCCGCGCACCGAGACGTTGGCGTCGCAGCGCAGGCTGCCTTCCTCCATGTTGCCGTCACTGGTCTCGGTGTAGAGCAGCAGCTGGTGGAGCGTCTGCAGGTAGTCCTGGGCCTCGGCGGCGCTCGCCATGTCGGGATGCGAGACGATCTCGACCAGGGGAACGCCGCAGCGATTGAAGTCGACCAGGCTCTGGCCGTGCAGGTCGAAGCCGCCCGGCGCCTCGTGCAGGAGCTTGCCGGCGTCCTCTTCGAGATGCAGGCGCTCGATGCGGACGCGCTTCGGGTGGTGGGTGAGCGGCAGCTCGCCGTGCTCCGCGAGGGGGCGGTCGAACTGGCTGATCTGGTAGCCCTTGGGCAGGTCGGGGTAGAAGTAGTTCTTGCGGGCGAAGACGGAGGTCGCATGCACCTCGCAGCCCAGGGTCGTGGCGAGCTTGGCGGCAAGGTCGACGGCGTGGCGGTTGATCACCGGCAGGCTGCCCGGATATCCCAGGCACACCGGGCAGATCAAGGTGTTCGGCTCGGCCCCGAAGCGGTTCGGGCACCGGCAGAACATCTTGGTCTCGGTGAGCAGCTGGACGTGGACCTCCAGCCCGATGACTGGTTCGTAACTGGACATATGCGAGCGAAGTATACCCGCGCACCTACGGGGAATCCCCCTCCGCTGGCCCGGGCCGCTGGCGGCGGATCTCCTCGCTGCCTCCCTTTGGACGAGGCGCTCCCTGGCCTCCTCCCCTCCGGT
>DATNKH010000349.1:0-5911 GCA_035603475.1 Thermoanaerobaculia bacterium | reverse complement strand
CTGCGGCCAGTCGCCGCCCGGGGCGGCCGCGGCGCCGGCGGCGGCGGAGGCCGGGGAGCTGCCGCTCGACCGCGGGCTGGCGCCCAGCCGCCGCGAGCTGCTCACCCGCGAGGTAGCCCTGCAGCTGAAGCTGGGCCGCCTCGACGGCTCCTACTTCCAGGACAAGTTCGGGGTCGACGTGCTGGCCGAGTTTGCCCCGGCCTGGGACCGGCTGCGCCGGCGCGGCATGCTGCAGCCGCTCACGGACCGGATCGAGCTCACCCGCCGCGGGCTGCTGCGGGTGGACCAGCTGCTGCCCGAGCTCTACGACGAGCGCTACCGCCATGCGCGCTACACCTGAGCGGGGATTCTCGGTCGTGGCTCCATTGCCTCTGTCACGACCGAGAATTCCCGCCACGCACCTCAGCAAGGAGGCTCGACTGCCATGAGGACCCCCGGGAACCCGAACATCCACGCGAGGAGGACCAGGCTGGGCACGTTCGCCCTGCTGCCGGCCGCTGCCGTGCTGGCGCTCGCCGTGGCATCGACCGCCGGCGGAGCGGGCACTCCGGCGCCGGCGCCGGCAGCCCATGCCGCCGCCGCCGGCGCCGCGGCCGCCCCGGGCGGCGACTGGCCGCAGTTCCGCGGCCCGCAACGCGACGGCGTCGCGCGGGCGGCGGCCCACCTGGTGCGCAGCTGGCCGGCGAGCGGGCCCCGGCTGCTCTGGCAGGTGCCGATCGGCGAAGGCTACTCGCATCTCGCGGTGGTCGACGGCCGCATCTTCACTCTCTTCGGCACCAACGACATCGAGTACCTGGGCGCCTTCGACGCCGCCAACGGGCACCAGCTGTGGCAGCAGCGCACCGACGCCGAGCTGTCCAACGACCAGGGCAGCGGCCCGCGCTCCACCCCCACCTACGACGCCGGCATGCTCTACGTGCAGAGCGCCCAGGGGCAGCTGCTGGCGGTGTCGGCGGCGAACGGCAAGGTGGCATGGCGCCACGACCTCGCCAAGGAGTTCGGCGCCCGCGTGCCGACCTGGGGCATGGCCAGCTCGCCGCTGGTCGAAGGCGACCTGCTGCTGGTGGCGGTCGGCGGCCGTGGCGGCCACTCGGCGATGGCTTTCGACAAGCACAGCGGCAAGGTGGTCTGGTCGGCGCTCGACGACAAGCCGGGCTACGCGTCGCCGATCGCCCTCACCGCCGCGGGGGTGCGCCAGGCGATCTTCTTCACCGGCAGCTCGGTGGCCGGCGTCGCCGCGGCGGACGGGCGGGTGCTCTGGGAGATCCCCTGGACGACGGACTATGACGTCAACGCGGCGACGCCGCTCTTCGTCGGGCCCGACAAGCTGTACGTCTCCTCCGGCTACGACACCGGCTCCGCGGTCTTCCAGTTCCACGCCGACGGCGGCCGGGTGAAGGTCCAGCAGGTCTGGAAGAATCGCGAGATGAAGAACACATTCAGCTCGGCGGTGCTCGCCGGCGATTACGTCTACGGCTTCGACAGCGGCACCCTCAAGTGCGTCAAGGTGCAGACCGGGGAGGAACGCTGGAAGCAACGCGGGCTCGGGCACGGCTCGTTGATCCTCGCCGACGGGTTGCTGGTGGTGCTGTCGGAGAGCGGCAAGCTGGTGCTCGCCGACGCCGCGCCGGACGCCTACCACGAGCGCGCGAGCTTTCAGGCCCTCAACGGCCGCTGCTGGACCGGGCCGAGCCTCGCCGGCGGCAAGCTCTTCCTGCGCAACGCCGAGCAGATGGAGGCGTTCGATCTCGCGGCTGCCCATTGAGTCATGAGGGACCGCCCATGAGGAGATCGAAGATGCCCGCCGCGCAACTGGCCGCGCCCGTGCCCAAGCGCAGGCGCAAGGCAGGCCGGCTCGCGTTGGCCGCCGTCCTGGCGGCGTCGGTGCCGCCGATGCAGCCGTTTGGCGCGGCCCTGGCGCAGACAGCCGCTCAGCCACCGGCTGTGACCGGAAGCGCTGCGGCGCCGGGCGCCGCGCAGCCACCGGCGGCAACCGGCGGCACCGCTTCGCCCGGCGCCGCGGCGCCGGCCGACTCGCCGGCGGACCATGCCCAGAGCGCTCAGAGCGCCGCGCCGCCGCTCTTGCATCACCGCGAGGAGCTGTTGGTCGAGGGCGTCGCGGAGCTGGTGCCGGCCACCACCACCATCGCCAAGCTGCCGCTGCCGACCCGCCTGCTGCCGGCGACCATCGACGTCATCGGCGCGCCGCTGCTCGAGCAGCAGGACGCGCGCGTGCTCGGCGACGCGCTCCGGGACGCCAGCGGGGTGGGCATCCACACCGAGTCCGGCGCCGCCGACTTCTTCCTGCTGCGCGGCCTCGACTCGGAGACGAGCGCGCTGGTGATGACCGACGGCGCGCCCGAGCCGGTGACCACCTTCTACCAGCTCTACAACGCCGACCGGGTGGAGGTGCTGAAGGGGCCGGCGAGCTTCCTCTACGGCGGCAACCCGCTTGCCGGCGTGGTCAACATCGTGCGCAAGCAGCCGCTCGCCGACGAGTTCGTCGAAGCCGCCGCGCTGGGCGGCAGCTTCGGCACCCGCCAGGGCACCGTGGACAGCAACTGGAGCGGCCAGGACGGCCGCCTCGGCCTGCGCCTGAACGGCCTCTGGCAGGCGACCGACGGCTGGCGCGACGGGCGCGGCGGCCGCGCCTGGGGCGTCAACCCCGTCTTCGCCTGGCGCCCGCAGGACCCGGGCAGCTCGCTGGTCGTGAGCTTCGAGCGCCTCGAGGACCACTTCAACCCCGATGCGGGACTGCCGCTCCTGGGCAACCAGGTGGCCGGCGTCCCCGCCAGCCGCTCCTACCAGTCGCCCTTCGACCGCTCGGACCAGGCGCTCAGCCGCTTCCAGCTCGACTGGGAGGGCAAGGCCGGCGCCTTCACCCTGCACGACAAGGCGTACTACCGCGAGCTCTCCTGGCTCTCCGACGGCACGCTGCTCGACGGCGTCTTCCCCGATCCGACCGGCCGCCTGCAGGTCGCGCGCTCGCTGGTGCTGCTCGACGACCGGCAGCAGTTCTGGGGCAACCAGCTCGAGGCGAGCGCCGAGGCCAAGACCGGTCCGCTCACCCACCACCTGCTCGGCGGCCTCGAGCTGGCCCGCCGCGGCGACGACTTCACGCTCGACGTCGGCGCGCTGCCGTCGATCGACCTGCTGGCGCCGGTCGAGACCGCCCGCGGCCCGGTGTTCCTGCTGCCCGGGGAATCCTCGGCCGGCGACGCGCGGACGCTGATCGCCGCGCCTTATCTCCTCGACCACGTGACCGTCTCCACTCGCCTCCAGCTGCTGCTCGGCGGCCGCTTCGATCACCTCGACTACCGCGACCGCGCGACCGGCACGGTGCGCCACGACTCGCAGCTCTCGCCGATGGCCGGGGTCACCTTCTTGCCGGCCGCGGATTCCGGATTGTCGCTCTACGCCAACGCCGGGCGCGGCTTCGCACCCCCTTCGACCCGCGTCGTCGGCCCGGCCCGCCCGGAGACCGGCAGCCAGCTCGAGGCCGGCGCGAAGAGCGACCTCGCGGGCGGCCGGCTGCGCGCCACGCTGGCCGCCTACCAGCTGACGCGCCGCAACGAGGCGATCCCGAGCGCCAACGGCTTCAGCGAGCAGGCCGGCAGCCAGCGCACGCGCGGCCTCGAGCTGTCGCTGCTGGCGCACCGCCTGGCGGGCCTCGACGTGGTCTTCTCCTACGCTTACGAGAGCGCGGTCTTCACCCGCTTCGCCGAGAGCGTGCTGGTCGGCTTCGAGCCGCCGACCTTCGTGACCGTCGATCGCACCGGCAACACGCCGCCGCTGGCGCCGGCGCAGATCGCCAACCTGTGGTTGTCGCGGCGCCTGCCTGCCGGCCTCGAGCTGGGCGCCGGCGGGCGCTACGTGTCGCGGCAGTTCATCGCCGCCGACAACGCCTTCGTCATTCCCGCCGCGTTCACCGCCGACGCCTCCCTGGCGCTGCCGCTCGGGCCGCTCAAGGCACGCATCGAGGTCAAGAACCTCACCAACACGAGGACCTACACGCGCGGGCTCGGCACCACCTCGGTCATCCCGGCGAGCGGCGTCGCGTTCTACGCCGGGGTGACGATGCGCTGGACCGCTCCATTCCTGGCCCGCACCGCACCGGCTCGCCCGGGCGGCCCTTCCTGAGGGATTGACATGCAGCAGGGTGAAACGAAACTGGTCGCAACGAGGGGGAGGGAGGGAGCGGGCGGCGTTGACTACGACGTCATCGTGATGGGCGGCGGCCCCGCCGGCTCCACCGTCGCCACCCTGGTGGCCGCCGCCGGCCGCCGGGTCACACTGCTCGAGCGGCTGCCGGAGACCGGGTTCAAGATCGGCGAGTCGCTGATGCCGGAGACCTACCGCACCTTCGCGCGGCTCGGGCTGCTCGACCAGCTGTACGCCAGCCCCTTCCCGCGCAAGTACAGCGTGCAGTTCTACTCGAAGAGCGGCCGCCCGTCGGCCCCCTTCTACTTCCAGGAGACCGATCCGGGCGAGGGCTCGATCACCTGGCAGGTGCCGCGGCGCGACTTCGACCGCCTGCTGATCGAGAACGCGCGCCGCCATGGCGTCGAGGTGCGTCAGGGGGCGACCGTGCGCGAGGTGCTGTTCGAGGGCGAGCGTGCGGTGGGCGTCGCCGCCGACCTGCCGGGAGAGGGCCGCCGCGAGCTCCGCGCCAGCGTGGTCGTGGACGCCACCGGCCAGAGCGCGATCCTGGGCCGGCGGCTGGGCTTGCGCGAGATCGATCCGCTGCTGCGGAAGGCCGCGATCTTCAGCCATTTCGAGGGCGCCCTGCGCGACCCCGGCATCGACGAGGGAGCGACGCTGGTGCTGCACACCGAGCGGCAGGAGTCCTGGTTCTGGTACATCCCGCTGCCGCACGACCGGGTGAGCGTCGGCGTGGTCGGCGCGGTCGAGTACCTGGTCGGCGGCCGCGCCGGCGACCTGCAGCAGGTGTTCGAGGAGGAGGTGGCGCGCTGCCCGCCGCTGATCCCGCGGCTGGCCGGGGCGCGGCGGGTGATGGACTTCCTCGCCCTGCGCGACTTCTCCTACAAGTCGCGGCAGATCGCCGGCCCCGGCTGGGTGCTGGTCGGGGACGCTTTCGGCTTCCTCGACCCGATCTACTCCTCGGGAGTGCTGCTGGCCTTCAGCTCGGGCGAGTTCGCCGCCGACGCCATCCTCGGCGCGCTGGCCGACGGCGACCTCTCGGGAGCGCGGCTCGGCGCCTTCGGGCCGCGCTTCGTCGCCGGCATGGATGCCATGCGCGTGCTGGTCCACACGTTCTACGATCCGAACTTCCGCTTTTCCAAGTTCATCCGCCGCTTCCCCGAATGCCGCCTCGACCTGATCCGGGTGCTGCGCGGCGACGTGTTCGATCACGATTTCTCGCGGTTGTTCGCGGCGCTCGCCGCGACCGCCGCGCCGGATTCGCCGGGCGGCGCCGACTTCCCGGCGGCGCCGGCGGAGACGACGGCGGCGGGGAGCGCGGTGCCCGCGGGGAGCGCGGTGCCCGCGGGGAGCGCGGAGCACGCGGCGGCCGTCACAGGAGATCGCCGATGACACGCCGGAGATGGGCCACGCTGCTTTACGCCGCGCTGGCGGCGCTCTACCTGCTGCACAACGACCTCTGGCTGTGGAACGACTCCCGGCTGTGGCTCGGGCTGCCGGCCGGCCTGGTCTACCACATCGGCTTCTGCATCGCGGTGTCGGCGGTGCTCGGGTTGACGGTGGTCTTCGTGTGGCCTCCCGCAGTGCCTGGGGCGCCGCCCGGGGCGCCGCCCGGTGCGGCCCCTGGCGCGCCGCTCGGGACGCCGCCCGGGGCTGCGGGGCACACGCGGCCGATCCCGCCGCCGCGCGGACAAGGAGAGCACGGGTGACCCTCGGAATCATCGCCGCCTATTTCATTGCCGTGCTGGTG
>DATNKH010000348.1:0-10333 GCA_035603475.1 Thermoanaerobaculia bacterium | reverse complement strand
GGCCGCCACTCTCCTCCTGCTGATGGCGGCGCTCGCCATGGCCGCCGCGGGCTGCGCGCGGCGGCCGGACCGCGCTCCGAGCGCACCGCCGGGGACGCCGGTGGTGCTGATCTCGATCGACACCCTGCGCGCCGATCACCTCCCGGTCTACGGCTATCGCGGCGTCGCCACGCCGGCCATCGACGCCCTGCGGCGCGACGCCGTCCTCTTCGCGCGCGCCTACACCCACACCCCGCTGACCCTGCCGTCGCACACCGCGCTGCTCACCGGGCTGCTGCCGGCGGTGACCGGGGTGCGCGACAACGTCGGTTACGCCCTGGATACCGGCCGCGTCACCAGCGGGGACCTGCCGTACCTGCCCCTGATCCTCAAGCAGCACGGCTACGCGACCGGCGGGGCGGTGTCGGCTTACGTGCTGCAGGGCAGGACCGGCCTGGCGACCGGCTTCGACTTCTACGAGGACTCGATCGAGTTCCGCACCGGCACCGGCCTGGGCGGCCTGCAACGGCCGGGGACCGAGACGCTGCGGCTGGCGCTGCCCTGGCTGCGCGCCGCCGCGGCGCCTCCGGAGCGGCCTTTCTTCCTCTTCTTCCACATCTACGAGCCGCATACTCCCTACGATCCGCCGGAGCCCTACGCTTCGCGCTATCCGCTCAAGTACGACGGCGAGATCGCCACCGCTGACGCCATCGTCGGGCAGCTGCTCGCGGAGCTGAAGCGTCTGGGCGCCTACGACCGCGCCATCGTGGTGCTGCTCTCGGACCACGGCGAGGGGCTCGGCGACCATGGCGAGGACGAGCACGGCGTGCTGCTCTACAACGAGGCGATCCACGTGCCGCTGCTGCTCAAGCTGCCGCGCGGGCAGCTCGCCGGCAGCGCCGCCGGCGCTCCCGCCGCCCTCACCGACGTCGCGCCGACGCTGCTCGGCCTGCTCGGGCTGCCGGTGCCTGCCAAGATGCGCGGCGCCTCACTGCTCGGCCTGGTCGACCGGCGGGAGGACCGGCGTGTCTACTCGGAAACCTTCTACCCGCGCCTGCACTTCGGCTGGAGCGACCTGGCCTCCCTGGTCGGCCGGCGCTACCACTACATCGAGGGGCCGGACCCCGAGATCTACGACCTCGATCAGGACCCCCGCGAGACGCGCAACCTGCTGCGCGACCAGCGCCGCATCTACGCCGACATGCGCCGCGAGCTCGGCGGCTACGACCGCCGGCTGGCGCCGCCGGCGGCGGTGGATGCGGAGACCCGGTCCGCCATGGCGGCTCTCGGGTACGTGGGCCACGCGAGCGCCGCCGGCGGCGGCGGCGCCGGCGCCGGGCCGCTGCCCGATCCCAAGCGCCATCTCGACGTCCTGAAGGACCTCAAGCAGGGCTTCGCGGCCATCGCGCGCCACGACTACCGGCTTGCCGCCGCCACCTTCGAGCGCACGCTCGCCGGGAACCCGCAGATGGCCGACGCCTGGGAGTTCCTGGGGCGGGCCCGCGAGAAGCTCGGCGACTCGCGCGCCGCGCTGGCTGCCTACGGCAAGGCGCTGCGCCTCGACCCGGGCTCGGCGCCGGTGGCGATGGCCGCCGCCTCGCTCTACTTCGACCTCGGCCAGCTCGACCAGGCGGAGGCGCATGCGCGGCTGGCGGCCGCCGGCAACCCTTCTTTCGCCCACGGCTTGCTGGCGCAGATCGCGCTGCGCCGCGGCAAGCTCGAGGACGCCGAGCGCGAGGCCCGCGCCGCGCTCGACAAGGGGCGGCGCATCCAGCCGATGATCACGCTGGCCGAGGTGCTGCACGCCCGCCACCGCTACGAGGAAGCGCTCGACGAGGTGCGGCAGGCGGAGCACGCCTATGCCGAGCGCAGCGCCCGGGACCCCGAGCTGATCCAGGGCCTCGAGCTGATCCGCGGCAAGATCCTCGCCGACCTGGGCGACGCCGCCGGCGCCGAGAAGGCCTTCCAGCAAGAGATCCAGCGCTTCCCCGGCGACCTGCGCGCCTACCCCAATCTCGCCCTCCTCTACGCCCTCACCGGGCGCCCGGCCGCCGCCCGCGACACCCTGCAGCGCATGGTCACCGCCCACCCCTCGGCCGCCGCCTACGCCGAGGCGGTCAAGGCCCTGCGGGTGATGTCGGACTTCGCCGACGCCGCGGCAGTGCTGCGATTCGCACTGCGAAAGTATCCGGGCGACCCAGCGCTTGCCACGCTCGCAGGGGGGCCTCCGGGGAACCCTCCGAACGGGCCTCGGTAGGCGGGACCCTCCCCCCTCTGAGCCCGTATGGGCGAGGGGTCCAAGGCTATTGAGCGGCCGCGGAGGACTACGACCCCTCGCCCATACGGGCTCAGAGGGGGGAGGGTCCCGCCTACCGAGGCCCTCGCTTCCTCCCCTCCTGCCACATTTGCTCTCCGCCGACCGCTGAATGGGATCGAAGAAAGGGTCGCCGAAGAGACACGCAGCCGTAGAGGGATGAAAGGAGGGTCTCGGTCGGGCGGATCTCCCCCCGGCCGAGCTTTGGGCGAGGCGGCGCAGTCCACCACCCCTCATCCACTCCTCATCCCGAGCCTCGCCCAAAGCGAGGTCCGGGGGGAGATCCGCCCGGCCGAGGCCCGGCCAGAGGGGTGGTCCCCGGAGGCACCTTGCGAGGGGTGATGTTCCCCCGGGAGGCCCCTTTGGAGGTCTCCCCCGAGACCGCAGGGAAACTTTGAACCGCCAAATCGGTTGTGATCTGATGCCCTGGCGCCTGCGACGGCGAGGCGGCTGGAGCGGTTGTAACTTCTACTCAGGGCTCCCCGTCTAGCTCCTGGGGTCGTGCTCTCGCGAGGAACCTAATGTCGAAGACAGGTTGGGTGGCTGGGGCCACGGTGGTGGTTCTTGGGATCGGCGGCGCTTACTACCTGGCGCGTGCCAAGTCTGAGGTGCCGAAGTACCGGGCGACGCCGGTGGACAGCGGCACGGTCGTCGCGACCGTCACCGCCACCGGTACGCTCTCGGCGGTCACCACCGTCGCCGTCGGCAGCCAGGTGTCCGGCATCATCTCCAAGCTCTACGTCGACTTCAACTCGCACGTGAAGAAGGGACAGCTGCTGGCCGAGCTCGACCCCACGCCCTTCCAGGAAGCCCTCGACCAGCAGCGGGCCAACCTGCTGAAGTCCAGGTCCGACGAGCGCCTGGCGGGGGTCAACCTCGGCCGCCAGAAGCGGCTGCGCGACCTGCAGCTGATCGCCGCGTCCGACTACGACACCGCGGTGGCGCAGCACGACGACGCGGCGGCGGTGGTCAAGCAGACCGAGGCGGCGCTCAAGCAGGCCGAGACCAACCTCAGCTACACCAGCATCAAGGCGCCGATCGACGGCGTCGTGGTCGACCGCGAGTACAACGTCGGCCAGACCGTGGCGGCCTCCTTCCAGGCGCCGCTCATCTTCTCCATCGCGCAGGACCTGACCAAGATGCAGGTGCTCACCAACATCGACGAGGCGGACGTCGGCGGCATCAAGCTCGGGCAGGCAGCCACCTTCACCGTCGACGCCTATCCCGACCAGACCTTCCGCGGCGCGGTCGCGCAGATCCGGCTCTCGACCCAGACGGTGCAGAACGTGGTCACCTATCCGGTGATGCTCGACGTGCCGAACCTCGACGGCAAGCTGATGCCCGGGATGACCGCCAACGTGGTGGTCCCGGTCGACGTCCGCCGCAACACCCTGCGCGTGCCGAACGCCGCGCTGCGCTTCAAGCCCGACGACGCCGATGTCCTGCACACTCCAGGGGACAATGCTGCACAGGGTGCGGCCGGCGCGGCATCGGGGAGCGGATCTGGCGGCTCCGGCACGAGGGGTGGCACTGGCCCTAGCGGCGCCGGCGGCACCAGTGCCGGCGCCACCGCGGGAGCGGGAGCAGGCGGACCCGGCGCGAGCCAGGGTGGTGGAAGTGGCGTTTCCGGCGGTGCCCCTGCCACGGGCGGTGCCGGCGGCCAGGGCGGTCGGCTTGGCGGAGGACCCGGCCCCGGCGGCGGCCGCCGCACCAGCGGCGCCAACCGCAACGCCGTGATCTACCTCGCGGTCTCCGGCAGCAACAAGCTGCGTCCCGTGCGGGTGGTCACCTCGATCACCGACGGTGCCTACACCGCCGTGCGCTCCAAGGACCTCAAGGCCGGCGACCCCGTGGTCATCGGCCTGCAGACGGCGCGCGCCGCCGGTCCCGGCGCACAGGCATCGCGCGGCCCCAGGTTCTGATCATGGCGCGCGCGCGCAAGCCCGCCGACGCGCCGGTCGACCCGTCGCAGCCGGTCATCCGCATCCGCGACCTGTACCGCATCTATCGCATGGGCGGGTCGGAGGTGCGCGCCCTGGACGGCATCTCGCTCGACGTCCACCGCGGCGAGTTCGTGGCCATCATGGGCCCGTCCGGCTCCGGCAAGTCGACGCTGATGAACATCGTCGGCTGTCTCGACCGGCCGACCTCCGGCAGCTACGTGCTCGACGGCGTCGAGATCTCGAACCTCGACCGCGACCGCCGCGCCGAGATCCGCAACGACAAGATCGGCTTCGTGTTCCAGAACTTCAACCTGCTGGCGCGCACCAACGCGCTCGAGAACGTCGAGCTGCCGTTGCTCTACTCGGCGAGGACCGACATGACCGACGCCGAGCGCCGGGCGCGGGCGCGCCGCTGCCTCGAGCGGGTGGGCCTGGCGGAGCGGTGGGACCACACCTCGGCGCAGCTGTCGGGCGGCCAGCAGCAGCGCGTCGCCATCGCCCGCAGCCTGGTGAACGATCCCGCCATCCTGCTCGCCGACGAGCCGACAGGCAACCTCGACTCGCGCACCTCGGAGGAGGTCATCGCGATCTTCCAGGCGCTCAACGACGAGGGGCGGACCGTCGTGCTCATCACCCACGACACCGACATCTCCCAGTTCGCCCAGCGCGTCGTCGCCTTCCGCGACGGCAAGATCATCTCCGACCACCAGGTCGTGGACCGCCGGCGCGCCGTGGCCGGCTCGTTCGAGGACGCCGCGCCCGCGCCCGCCACGCCCGCGAGCCCGCCGGCGCCTCCGGCAGCCGAGCCGGTCGACGAGCCGGCGGTGGCCGCCGGCGGACGAGGCCTGCCATGACCAAGGCCCAGAACATCCTCAAGGTCGCGGTCACCGCCCTGGGGCGCAACAAGCTGCGCTCGCTGCTGACCACCCTGGGCATCATCATCGGCGTCGCCTGCGTCGTGGCGACCATCGGCATCGGCGACGGCGCACGCATCCAGGCCGAGGACCAGCTCCGCTCCCTGGGCACCAACTTCCTGATGATCTACCCGGGGTCGATCACCTCCGGCGGCGCCCGCGCCGGCTTCGGCGCCAGCTCCAAGCTCTCGTACGAGGACCTCGACGCGATCCGCCGCGAGATCCAGGACGTGACCTACATCTCGGCCACCAACCGCACCACCCAGCAGGTCATCTACGGCAACCAGAACTGGTCGACCTCGATCCAGGGAGCCGAGACCGACTGGCCGCTGATCCGCTCGTGGAACATCGAGCGCGGCCAGTTCTTCACCGACCAGGACGTCCGCAGCGCCAACAAGGTCTGCGTCCTCGGCACCACGGTGGTCCAGAACCTGTTCGGCAGCGAGGACCCGATCGGCAAGATCATTCGCATCAAGAACCTGCCGTTCAAGGTGGTCGGCGTGCTCGAATCGAAGGGCGGCTCGACGATGGGCCAGGACCAGGACGACACCGTGATCGCGCCCTACGAGACGGTGCGCAAGAAGCTCATCGGCACCACCGCGGTCGGCGGCATCCTGGCCTCCGCCGCCAGCAACGACATGGTCCAGCGCTCCCAGGACGAGATCACCGCCCTCCTGCGGCAGCGCCACCGCATCGTCAAGGCCTCGGACGACGACTTCATCATCCGCACCCAGACCGAGATGCTGCAGCAGGCCGAGGACCAGTCGCGCACCATGAGCTATCTCCTGTGGTCGATCGCCGGCGTGTCGCTGCTGGTCGGCGGCATCGGCATCATGAACATCATGCTGGTGTCGGTCACCGAGCGCACGCGCGAGATCGGCGTGCGCATGGCGATCGGCGCCAAGGGCAAGGACATCCGCGCGCAGTTCCTGGTCGAGGCGGTGGCGCTCTCGATCGCCGGCGGCACGCTCGGCATCTTCTTCGGCCTCGGCATCCAGAAGGGGGTGGCCCGCTTCGCCGGCTGGCCGGTCGCGGTGCAGCCGCAGGCCATCGCTCTCGCCTTCGCCTTCTCCGCCCTGGTGGGCATCGCGTTCGGCTTCTACCCGGCGCTGAAGGCGTCGCAGCTCGACCCCATCGAAGCGCTGCGGTACGAGTGAAAGGAAGCGCCATCTCAGGCGCCTCGTGGCGAGGCGCCCCGGCAGCGGCCAGGCTGCGGGCGGCGAGCGTCACGATGGGGTTGATTGCCGCGAAAGCGGCGGTCATTGCGTTCGTCTTCGCCACCTCGTCGTGCCGCCGAGGCGGGGATGGCGGCCACGCGCTCCCAGCGCGGGTGGACGAGCTGTTCGCGCGCTTCGCCGCCGGCCTGTCCCCGGGATGTGCGCTGGCCGTGGTCGACCATGGGCAGGTGGTGCTCGCCAGGGGCTACGGCTTCGCCGATCTCGGCCGGCGGCTGCCGATCACGCCGCGCACCCGCTTCGACATCGCCTCCACCTCCAAGCAGTTCACCGCCGCCAGCGTACTGCTGCTCGCCGCGCGCGGCCGGCTGTCGCTCGACGACGACGTCCGCAAGTACGTGCCCGAGCTGCCGCGCCACGACACGCCGATCACGCTGTACCACCTCCTGCATCACACCAGCGGTCTGCCGAACTACATCGACCTGCTGGCCCAGTCGGGCAAGCGCTACGAGGAGGTGACCACCGACGACGACGCGCTGGCGGCGCTCGCCGCCGCACCCCAGCTGCAGTTCCCGCCCGGCACGGCGTTCCGCTACAACGACTCCGGCTACTTCCTGCTGTCGCTGGTGGTCAAGCGGGTGACCGGCCGCAGCCTCCGCGACTTCGCCGCCGAGAACCTGTTCGCGCCGCTCGGCATGACCGACACGCGGATCGTCGACGACCTCACTCGCGAGGTGCCCGGCCGCGCCGTGCCCTACGAGCGGGAGGATGGCGGCGGCTTCGGGCCCCTCTCGTCGGCCTGGGAGCAGACCGGCGACGGCGGCGTCAACTCGACCGTCCTCGACCTGGCGAAGTGGGACGCGAGCTTCTACTCCGGCGCGGTCGGCGGCAAGGCCATGATCGCCGCCATGACGACCCCCGGAAGCCTCGCCAACGGGAGTCCCCTGCCCTATGCCGGCGGCCTCTTCCTCGACCGTTTCCGCGGCCACCGGCGGGTGAGGCATCCAGGCAGCTGGCGGGGCTTCTGCTCCGAGCTGATGCGCCTGCCCGGCCGGCGCCTGTCGGTGATCACCCTCTGCAACGTCGGCGACGCCGACCCCGCCGCCCTGGCGGAGCAGGTCGCCGACCTCTACCTCGACGCCGGGAACTAGCCGCGCACCATCGCGGTAGTGGGTCCGGCCGGGTAACCTCGGCGGGCGGGCGCGGTATATAGGATCGTGCTGGCGATGGTGCAAGATCCCAAGACGGCGGCATCGGACACCGAGCTGATGCTCGCGGTGCGCGACGGCGACCTGGTCCAGCTGGGGGCGCTGTTCGAGCGCCACCACGTCGGGCTGTTCAACTTCTTCCTGCGGCTGACCGGCAGCCGCCAGCTGAGCGAAGACCTGGTGCAGGAGGCCTTCATCCGCATCCTCAAGTATCGCAAGAGCTTCCGTCCACCGGGGGAGTTCAGGCCGTGGCTCTACCAGCTGGCACGCAACACCGTCGCCGCCCACTTCCGCAAGCATGGCCGGGATCAACTGCCGCCCGGCGAGCCCGCCGAGAGGGTCTGCGAGAGCCCGCTGGCGCTCGACGAGCTGCAGCGGGCAGAGCGCGCCCGCCTGCTGCGCGCCGCGCTGCTGCGCTTGCCGTACGAGCGCCGCGAGGTGCTGCTGCTGAGCCGCTTCGGCGAGCTGCGCTACGACCAGATCGCCGGGATCCTGGGATGCAGCGCCGGCGCCGTCAAGCTGCGCGTGCACCGCGCCGTCCGCCAGCTGCGCGAGATCTTCGACGGCATGGCGGGGAGGACGTCCTCATGAACTGCAACGATGCCATCGAGCTGTTGACCGAATCGCTGGCGGCGCCGCTCCACGGCCGCGCCGCCGCCGACCTCGCCGCGCATCTCGCCGCCTGCGACGCCTGCCGCGCCGAGGCGGCGGATATGCGCCGCATCTGGGAGGAGCTCGAGCGGCTGCCCGACGAGATCCCCGGCGAAGAGATGCGCCAGCGCTTCGCGGCCAGCCTCGATCTCTATCTCGACGCGACCGGCGGGCGCGGCTTCTCCGGCCCTCTCGGCGGCCCGCGGCGATTCCTCGCACGGCTGTCCGCCGGGCTCGAGGGCTGGCTCGCGGGCTGGCTGCCGCGGCGCCCGCTCGCGCAGGCCGGCCTGGCGGCGGCGACGCTGGCGGTGGGTCTGCTGATCGGCTCGGTCCATGGCTTCGGGCTGCCGCGCGGCGGGACCACCCCGGCGAACGGCGTGGACAGCGCCAACGGCGCCAGCGGCGGCGAGATCCACGCGCTCCGCGACGAGGTGCGCTCGCTGTCGCGGCTGGTCACGCTGTCGCTGCTCAAGCAGGACTCGGCCAGCGAGCGGCTGCGCGGGGTGAGCTTCGGGCGCGCGGCGGGCTCCAGTGACGACCGCGTGCTGCAGGCGCTGCTCGACACCTTGCGGCACGACCCGGACGTCAACGTGCGGCTGGCAACGGTGGACGCCCTGGCCCCAGCGCTCGGGCAGCCGGCGGTGCGCGGCCAGCTGGTGCAGGAGGTGGGCGCGCAGCGCTCGCCGATGGTGCAGATCGCGCTCATCGACATGCTGCTGGCCCGCGACCGCGCCGGCACCCAGCGGCAGCTCCTTGACCTCACGGACAGCCCGGCGCTCGACGCCACGGTGCGCGGTTACCTGCGGACCCGGCTGCGCCAGACCAGCTGAAGAACCGCGTGGAGCGCGGAGGAGGATTTGCCATGACCAGGACCCGAGACACGACGACGGCCTCGCCGGTGACCGGCGCCTCCCCGGCTTGCAGCGCCCCGCCGGCAGTCACCGCCGTCATGGTTTTCATGGCCGCGGCAGCCGTCTTGCTCGCGGCGACGGCGTTGCCCGCCCGCGCGGCCCGCGCGGACTGGGCGGTGCGGAAGGAGGAGACCCTCCATCGGACCTTCACCCTGGCGGCGGCGCCTGCCGGCGGCGGCGGCGAGACCGGCGACGCCCGCGGCGCCCGCAGCACCGGCCGGCGGGCGGTCGAGGTCGACAACTTCACCGGTGCGGTGAGGGTCCGCAGCCACCCCGGCGGCGAGGTCACGTTGTCGGTCCACGAGACCTGGGCCGCGAACTCGGCCGAGCAGCTCGAGCAGGGCCGGCGCGAGGTGCGGCTCGACGTCGCCGAGACCGGCGGCCGCCTGCGGCTGTACGTGGATGGCCCGTTCCGCTCGCGCGACGGCGGCACCCACTTCCACGGCTGGGAGCGGCTCGGGTACGAGGCGAAGTTCGACTTCGATCTCGAGGTGCCCGCCGACGTCGACCTCGTCGCCCGCACGGTGAACGGCGGCGAGGTGCGGGTCAGCGGGGTCGGCGGCCGCTTCGACGTCAGCAACGTCAACGGAGCGGTGACCCTCGAGCACATGGGGGGAGCCGGGAAGGCCCGCACCGTCAATGGCCCGGTGGTGGCCAGCTTCAGCCGCAACCCCGCCGCCGGCTGCACGTTCGACACGATCAATGGCCGCATCGAGGTCTCCTTCCTCGACGGCCTCGCCGCCGACCTGCGTTTCAAGACCTTGAACGGCCAGGTCTACACCGATTACGACTACGACTACCGCAGCCTGCCGCCGCAGCCCGCCGATCGCTCGCGGGGCCATTTCCACTATCGCAGCCATGGCGACTTCGCGGCGCGCATCGCCGGCGGCGGCCCCGAGCTGACCTTCAGCACGATCAACGGCGACATCCTGATCCGCCGGCAGGGGGCCTGAACCTAAATGGAGAACGTCATGAGACCGCTCGTCGCCGCCCTGATCCTTAGCCTGTCGATTGCCGCGCCCGCGGCTCCCCGCACCGCCGGCGACGGGGAGCAGAAGATCTCGGTGCCGCTCACCGATCCCGGCCGGCCGGCCACGCTCAAGGTGTCCACGATCTATGGCAGCATCACCGTCGAGGGCTACGCCGGCAGGGAGGTGTCGATCGAGACCTCCGGCCGCGCCGAGGAGCCCGAGGGCAGGCCGCGGCGCGGCGCCGAGGGGATGCGGCGCATCCCGAAC
>DATNKH010000347.1:0-4052 GCA_035603475.1 Thermoanaerobaculia bacterium | reverse complement strand
CCACCCGGCGCGGACCGAAAGCACCCATGTGCAACCAGGCGGACGCGGAGCCGGGGCCGCCGTTGTAGGCGAAGGTGATCGGCCGATGGCCGGCGTCGCCGACGCCGTCGCGCGTGTAGGCGGTGAAGTAGACCGACGCCCGCACCTTGCCGTCGTCGTGCTTGAGCAGCATGGTGCCGGCGGTCGCCGTGTAGGCGATCTCGCGCCCGCCGATCCGCGCCTGGTGATGGGTGGTGACCAGCTTCTCCTCGGCCGGGCGGCCATGGTCCCGCTCCCGGTCGCGCTCGCCGCGCCCCGCCGGCTCGCCCTGGCGCCGCGACGGCTCTTCCGGCGCCGGCGCGCTGCGCGTCGAGTCCGGCGGCATCTCGGCGCGGCGCCCCTCCGGCGCCGGCGGCGCATCCGGCGGCCGCTGGGCGGCGGCGGGAGCGGCCGCGGCGGCCGCAGCCAGGGCGACGGACATGGCGGTTGCCATCAAGAGCAGCCCTGACGTGGTCTTCGACATCGCTGAACCCCTCCTCGGACGAGAAGCATCGATCCAACCTGCTCATTACGCCCGGAGGCGAGGAGGGTTCCCGTGGTGGCCGGGCGCCCGTGCCGCGAGGTGAGCCGTCAGTAGCGCGGCATGGCGGGGTCGACCTCCCGGCTCCAGGCGTCGATGCCGCCGGCGAGGTTCTGCGTCGCCGTGAAGCCGCGGCGGCGCATCAGCTCGACGGCCTGGGCGGAGCGCCCGCCGTGGTGGCAGTGGACGACGTAGCGCGCCGCCGGATCGAGCCGTTCGATCTCGGCCGGGATGTCTTGCAGCGGGATCAGCCGCGCGCCGTCGATGCGGCAGATGGCGTGCTCGAGCGGCGAGCGCACGTCGATGAGGGTGAAGTCGCGCCCCTCGTCGAGCCAGCGTTTGACCGCGGCGACGTCGACCTCGAAGTCCTCGGCGCCGCCGTCCGGGTTCCCGCCGCCGCCGGTCGCGGCCGCGGCCGGGTCCGCGCCAGCGGCGTCGACCGCCGCCGGCGGCCCCCCGATGCCGCAGAACTGGTCGTAGTCGATCAGCTCGTGCTGGGTCGGGTGCTCGGAGCAGATCGGGCAGGCGGGGTCCTTGCGCAGCTTGAGCTCCCGGAACTTCATCTTCAGTGCGTCGAACAGCAGCAGCCGGCCGATCATCGGCTCGCCGGCGCCGACGATCAGCTTGATCACCTCGTTGGCTTGCAGTGCGCCGATGATCCCCGGCAGCACCCCGAGCACGCCGCCTTCGGCGCAGGACGGCACCAGGCCCGGCGGCGGCGGCTCCGGGAAGAGGCAACGGTAGCAGGGTCCCCTGGCCCCCCAGAAGATCGACACCTGGCCCTCGAAGCGGAAGATAGAGCCATAGACGTTCGGCTTGCCGGTGAGCACGCACGCGTCGTTGACCAGGTAGCGGGTCTGGAAGTTGTCGGTGCCGTCGACCACGATGTCGTACGGCGCGAACATCTCGAGGGCGTTGCTCGAATCGAGCCGCACCGGGTGTGGCTGCAGGGTGATGTAGGGGTTGATGCCGCGCAGCCGCTCGACCGCCGCGGTGAGCTTCGGCCGGCCGACGTCGGCGTGGCTGAACAGCACCTGGCGGTGGAGATTGCTCTCGTCGACGACGTCGAAGTCGACCACGCCGAGCGTGCCCACGCCGGCCGCCACCAGGTAGAGGCCAAGCGGCGAGCCGAGGCCGCCGGCGCCGATCATCAGCACCTTCGCCGCCTTCAGCCGCCGCTGCCCCTCGATCCCCACCTCCGGCATGATCAGGTGGCGGCTGTACTGGCGGATCTCCTCGGGGGTGAGCGCCGGCAGGTCGGCGGGCTCGGGTGCCGGCGACGCCGGCCGCGAAGGCGGGTTGGCCACGGCGCTGCCGCCGGCGATCGACGGGATGATGGTCAGCGTGTCGCCGGGGGCCACTTTGGTGGCGCCGCGGTCCAGGTGACGCACGTCGTCGTCGTTGAGGAAGACGTTGACGAAGCTGCGCAACGCCCCCTCGGCGGTATAGAGGTGCGGCTTGAGGCCCGGGTACCGGCGGGTGAGGTCGCCGAGCGCCTCGTCGACGGTGCCGCCTTGAACTTCCACGTCGCCCGCCTCGCCGGTGAAACGCCGCAGCGGGGTCGGGATCTGGATCGTCGTCATGGACGAGGGCTCCTTTGTCTGACTTCTCTCTGTTCCTGCCGCCTGGCGGCGACCCCGAGATAGAAAGCGGGTGCAGTCAGGTGGCGATCACCCGCTCAGGCCGGGTGCTCCGGGACGCTCGCGAGGTGCTCCTCCACGAAGCGCTCGCGGTCGTCGCGCAACCTCCAGCTCCTGGCCCTGTTCACCTGGCCGCGGCGCACCGCAACGATGAGGTACGACAGTCCCGGCCAGGCGTGCTCGCGATCGAACTCGCTGGGCTCGGCGGGATGGTCGGGGTGCGAATGATAGTAGCCCACCACCGACAGGCCGGCGGTGCGCGCTTCCTTGTGGGCGGCGAGCACCGTCTCGGGGCTCATCACGAAGCGGTTGTGCCGGCTGTCCTGGCGTTCGTTGGCGGCCGGCACGACGCGATCCACCCGGGTCGTGCCGCCGCGCTCCTCGCCGAGCAGGAAGCCGCAGCACTCCTCGGGATAGGTCCGCACCGCATGGCGGCCGATGGCATCCATGTCGGCGGCCGACACGGCCAGGGCAGTGGCGGCCGGCGCCGTCGCCTCCGGAGCCGCCGGAGCATCCGTCTCGGCGGCACCGTGGTCGCGGGTCTCCGCGGGCGGCGGCTGGCTGATCCGGGTCATCGGGCGGGCGCCTCCTCCCAGAAGCGCTCGGAGAGGTACTTGTCGGCGCCGTCGCAGAGGACGGTCACGATGGTGGCGGCGGCGTCGCGCGGCACCTCCTGCGCCACCGCCAGGGCCGCCGCGACGTTGGCGCCGGCCGAGACGCCGACGCGCAATCCCAGCTCCCGCGCCAGCCGGTGCACCATCGCGTAGGCAGTCTCGGTCGGCATCTCGCGCGCCTCGTCGGCCAGGCCGGGATCGTAGATCCGCGGCACCAGCGCCGAGGCCATGTGCTTCATGCCCTCGAGGCCATGGAACGGCGAGTCGGGCTCGACCGAGATCAGCTTCACCGCCGGCCGGGTGTCACGCAGGAAACGACCCACGCCCATGAACGTGCCGCTGGTGCCGAGGCCGGTGACGAAGTGGGTGATCCCGCCGCCGGTCTGGGCCCAGATCTCGGGGCCGGTGGTGCGGTAGTGCGCCCCCCAATTCTCGGGATTCGAATACTGGTCGACGTAGGTGTAGCGCTCCGGCTCCGCGGCGGCCAGGCGTCGCGCTTCGGCGATGGCGCCGTCGCTGCCCGCGAGCGGGTCGGTCAGGTGCAGCTCGGCGCCGTAGGCGAGCACGATCTTGCGCCGCTCGGGGCTGACGTTCTCCGGCATGCAGAGGGTGACCGGGATGCGGCGCACCGCGCCGATCATGGCATACGCGATGCCGGTGTTGCCGGAGGTCGCGTCCAGCAGGCGCCGGCCGCCGGTGCCCGGCCCCGGTGCTCGGAATAGCCCCCGCCGCTCGGCGTCCAGGACGATGGCGAGGGCGGCGCGGTCCTTGACCGAACCGCCCGGATTGGCGTGCTCGGCCTTGGCCAGCAGGCGCACCCCGGGGCGCCCGGTCAGCTCGGAGAGGTCGATGAGCGGCGTGTTGCCGATCAGCTCCAGCACCCGCCGCGGGCCGGCCAGGGCGAGGTCCTGCGACGGCGCCAGCGCAACGGTGGTGGAGTCGGGCATCGCCATGGAGCTCCGCGGGGGCAAGGTAGCAAACGGGCCCTCTTCTAGTAAAGGTGAGCAACTCGGTCACGAATTCCCGAACCCTGCCGCCATCCGCGGGCCGCGCTCTCCGCGGCATTTCCCCCTCGCTGCACCGTGCCTCCGCCGCGCATCTTGGATGGACGGCGGCCCGGCGCCCGCGGTGCGGTGGCGTCCTTTCCGAGCGGGGGGCCCCAGACTAGGCACGCCCGGCCGGGAAGCCGGCCGCAGCCACGGCGGGGGCGGCAGCTTGCTCGACGGCCGGCCCGCGCTC
>DATNKH010000346.1:0-15698 GCA_035603475.1 Thermoanaerobaculia bacterium | reverse complement strand
CCAACCCCCTTCCCACCCCTCCGGGGGGGAAGGGGGCACTGCTCCCACCTTCATACTCGGGGTCGGCCACTGCCGATGGGCAACTCCTGACGGAGCCGTCCCTCCTGCCGCTCGGCGCGGGGCTGGCGGCAAACTTGTTGGCGGGCTGTTTGCTTGCTGCCTTGGCCATGGCTCTGGGTCGCGCCTGGTGGATGTCCGCTCCGGCCCGCGCGCCGGTGCTATCCTGGGAGAGCGATGGCCGCAGAAAGCAGTGCCGAGGTGCTCGGCGAGGCGGCGCTGTCGCTGCGGTCCCATGGACGCGTCGCGCTGTGCCAGATCGTGCGCGCCGAGGGCTCGACCCCGGGAAAAGTAGGATGGAAGCTGCTGGCGAGGCCGGATGGGACCTGCTTCGGCAATGTTGGCGGCGGCGCTTTCGAGGCCATGGTCAAGGCGGACGCCCAGCGGATGCTGGCGGCCGTCGTGGACGGGGGCCGGCCGTCCCGGCGGGCGCCGGGCGAGGTCAAGCGGTACTACCTGACCGAGGAAGCGGTCCGCGGCGAACCGACGGGCATGGTCTGCGGCGGCATGGTGGAGGTCTTCCTGGAAGTGATCCTGGCCTCGCCGGTGCTGGCGATCTGCGGCGGTGGCCCGGTGGGGCAGGCGCTGGCGCGCGCCGCCGCGCCGGCCGGCTTCGAGCTGCTGGTGGCGGAGGACCGCGAGGCCTTCCGGCGTCCCGAGCTGTTCCCCGAGGGCACGCGGCTGGCGGCGGTGGACCGCGATTACGGCCAGGATTTCCTGGCGGCCGTGGCCAGCCGGGAGCTCTACGTCGCGGTGGTGTCGCGGTGCTGGGAGACCGACGTCGCGGCGCTCGCCGCGGTGCTGCGCCAGGCGCCGCCTCACCTGTGCTATCTCGGCCTGACGGGCAGCCGCCGCAAGGTGGCGCGGGTGCGGGCCGATCTCGAGCGGCGCGGCGCCGAGCTCGAGGGAGTGTGTTTGCGCGCGCCGATCGGGTTGCCGATCGGCGGTGACAGTCCCGGCGAGATCGCGATCTCGATCCTGGCGGAGGTGATCGGAACACGCTATGAGTCGGCACCATCTTCTCGCTCGCTGCCATCGTCGTCGCCAGCCGTCTGAGCTGCCGCGGCGGTCCCGTCTCGCCTCGTCGATGGGGATCGCCGCCGTGATCGGCATCCTCTGGGTCCTCGGCGGGGCTGCGGCGGGTGCTGCAGAGCAGGCTCCAACCGCGCCGCCGCCCTCGGCTGCCGCCGGCTGGCGCACGCTGTCGATCTGGGGCGGCGACGTGCGCAGCATGGCCGTCGCTCCCGACGACCCGGACCTGGTGCTGGCCGGCACCTCCACCGGGCAGCTCTACATCTCTCGCAACGGCGGCGCCTCCTGGGCCGACGCCGGCGCGCCGTTCTCCTTCGCCGGCTGGGTGGTCAGCTCCCTGCGCTGGGACCCGAACCACGCCGGCCGGTTGTGGGTGGCGCTCTGGGGAGTCTGGGGGGGCGGCCAGGTGGCCTTCTCGGACGATCTCGGCAAGAGCTGGGTGGCGCGCTCGGCCGGGCTGCCCGAGGAACCGGTCTACTCGCTGGCGCTGGCGCCGGGACGGCCGGGGCGCGTTTACGCCGGCACTCTCTCCGGCGTTTACGGCAGCGAGGACGACGGCGCCAGCTGGCGGCAGCTGACCGGCGCCGAGGCCGACATCCAGAAGGTCACCAGCCTGGTGGTCGATCCGACCCGCCCTGACACGGTCATCGCCGGCACCTGGCGGCGCGCCTATCGCAGCGACGACGGCGGCCACACCTGGACCGGGATCTTCGAAGGGATGGTGCTCGACACCGAGGTCTTCAGCTTCACGCCGGTCCCCGAGCACCCGGGCGAGATCTGGGCGTCGTCGTGCGGCTGGGTCTACCAGACCGTGGACCACGGCGATCACTGGGTCCGCTTCAAGGACTTCGAGGAGCGCCGCACCCTGAGCTTCGCGGTCGCTCCCGACGGCCGGCTGCTGGCCGGCACCGTCTCCGGCGTCTTCGTCTCGGCCGACGGCGGCAAGAGCTGGCGGCGGCTGAGCGATCCCGCCCTGTCGGTGACCGCCATCGCCCTTCACCCGGCACGGCCGGACCGCATCCTGGTCGGCACCGAGGGGTCAGGGATCTGGATCTCCACCAACGGCGGCGCCGACTTCTTCCGCTCCAGCCGGGGTATGACCGCGACGCGGGTCGGCGCCCTGGCGCTGGCCGGCGAGGACGTGCTGGTGGCGGTCAACCATGCCGGGCCGCTGTCGGGCGTGTACGTGTCGCGGGACCGCGGCAGGACTTTCACCGCCGACTTCGCGCCGCTGCCCACGGTCCTCGATCTCGCGGTGTACGCCGGCCGCGCCTACGCCGCCACCACCGCCGGCCTGTTCGAGCGGCGCGGCAACGACTGGCACCGCTTGCCGGAGCTTGGCACCGAGCGCGTCGAGCAGCTGCTGGTCGACGAGGAAGCGCCGGCGCCCGCCGCGCCGGCGTCGGCCGAGGACGCGCTCCAGGCGGCGCCGGCATCGCGGTCAACGCCGGCAGCGCCCCCCACGCAGCGGGCGCCGGCGGCGCACGCGAGGTTCCTGGCCCGCACGCCAGGGGCGATCTTCGAGCTCGAGAAGAAGGGAGTCTTCGTGCGGCGCCCGTACAAGCACGGACCGCCGCGCTCGGCCGCCCTCTACGACGGCGCCTTGTGGGTCAGCGACGAGCGGGACCTGTACGAGCTGACCGGCGACGCCAACCACACGGTCGCGGCGCCGTTCGCCGGCGGCCACCTGCAGCGCCTCGGCGAGCAGCTGCTGCTGGCCGGTGCCGGCGGCGCCTGGGCGCTCCCCGCCCCGGGCGGCGAGTGGACGCCGCTCACCGCCGAGCCGTCGCGCGTCCTGCCGACCGGCGACGGCCGTTTCGGAGCGCTGCTGCTGAGCGGCGAGGTGGTGCGGCTCTACGACCGCGAGAGCCGCAAGTTCCGCCTCCTGAAGGTGCCGGTGCCGGCGCGCGACATCGTCGCAGCGCTGGTCCTGGACGGCAGGCTGCTGCTCGCCACCTCAGGCTACGGGGTGCTGGTCCACGATCTGGCCGACGACAGGGCCACGGCCATGGCAAATTCAGTTCGCTGAGCAATCGCGCCGGAATAAAACCGTCGCCGGGCGATCCAGGAGTGTGGAGGCGGGCCGTCAGCCCGTGTCCGCACGGCCATGGACGACCACCCGATGCCCTTCCGCTCCCGATACCGTCCGGCGGTCCTGCGCCCACGCTGGTAGGATGGACCGAGGCCAGCCGTGCCCGCGACCACGATTCCGTTTCCCCTCTTCCGCTTCAAGGAGGCGGCGGCAGCGCGAGAGATGCCAAGAGACCGCGAGGAAGACCGGCGCCGCAGCCGCTTCGAGGCGGTGGTGCTGCCGCACCTCGACGCGGCCTACAACCTCGCACGCTGGCTCACCCGCCACGATGAGGAGGCCGAGGACGTGGTGCAGACCGCCTGCCTGCGGGCGTTGCGCTTCTTCGACGGCTTCCAGGGCGGCAATGCGCGGAGCTGGCTGCTCACCATCGTGCGCAACACGTTCTACAGCTGGGTGGCGCAGCACCGGGAGCGCGAGCTGGACGCGCCTTTCGACGAGGAGATCCATACCGTCGAATCGGCTGGCGGCGGTCCCGAGGCGGAGCTGCTGCGCCGCGCCGACGCCGAGCTGCTGCGGCAGGGGTTCGCGGCGCTGCCGGTGCCTTTCCGGGAGGTGATGGTGCTGCGCGAGATCGAAGGACTGCCCTACAAGGAGATCGCGGCGATCGCCGGCATTCCGATCGGCACGGTGATGTCGCGCCTGGCGCGTGCCCGCGGCCACCTGCAGGGGTACCTCATCGCCCACGGCGCCGCGGGGGGCCGCTCATGAGCTGCACCGGCGACGGCGGCCAGCGCGAGCTCCAGATCACCGCCTATCTCGACGGCGAGCTCGACCTGGCCGGCGTCCTCGACCTCGAGCGCCACCTCGAGAAGTGCCCCCGCTGCGCGGAGCTGCTGGCCGCCCAGCGCGCCATGCAGCAGGCGATCGGCGCCGCCGACCTGCGCTTCCGCCCGACGCTGCCGCAGGCCCGGCGCCTGCGCCGGACCCTCGGCGCGCCGCCGGCGGCGGCATGGTGGCGGCAGCCGCAGCTGCGCTCGATCGCGGCCCTGCTGCTGGTGGCGGTCGGGGCGATCGCCGGCTGGAGCGCGGGACGCCGCTGGCCGGCGCCGGGGGCATCGAGGATCTCGGCGCACCCGGAGACCCTGGCGCACCCGGAGACCCTGGCGAACCCGGAGACCCCGGCGATCGCCGAGCAGGTCCTGGCGAGCCACCTTAGAGCCCAGCTCTCCGGGCATCCGGAGGACGTCGCATCGACCGACCGCCACACCGTCAAGCCCTGGTTCGCCGGGCACCTCGACTACTCGCTGCCGGTGATCGACCTCGCCGCCCAGGGCTTCCCGCTGCGCGGCGGCCGCCTCGACTACGTCGGCGGCCGGCCGGTGGCGGCGCTCGTCTACCAGGCCGGCAATCACCTGGTCAGCGTCCTGGTCTGGCCAGCCGGTCGGGACGCCGCGCCGGGCAGCGCCGCCGTTGCCAGCGGTGCCGCCGCGGCGACATCGAGCCGCGGTTTCGGGCTGCGGCGCTGGACGCAGGCGGGCATGACCTGGTGGGCGGTCTCCGACGCCGATAGCCTCGACGACCTGGTCCGCCGCCTGCGCGCCCAGCTCCCGCAGCGGTAGCCGCCCTTCCACCGCATCGCCAACCCGCTCTGGCAGCGCCGGCGTCGTGCCGCCGCGCGCGTCGCTTGCCCGGTCATTCTCGGATCGTGATTCTCGGAACCCCGGGGGGAATATTTCGGCGACGCCGGAGTCTAGGGGTGCGAGGACGCAAGCGAAGCGATCCTCCCAGCAGGGGTGCCGCGACTGGCGACAGGCGGAGCCGCGGCCCGAAACCGCATCTCACAAGGGGGGCAATCATGGCCGACATCATCAAACCCGATTCCGATCGCGATCCGGACCGGCTCCTGTACGACCACAACCATGACGGCGTCGACCGCCGGGGCTTCTTGAAATGCATGGCCTGGGCCGGCACCGGCACCTTCTGCGTGCTCCAGGGCGGGGTGCTGAAGTCCTATGCCCTCGGCAACCTGGCAGAGATCGGCGAGATCGGCAAGGTGGCCGCCCAGGGAACGCTGAGCTTCGTCCAGATCAGCGACAGCCACATGGGCTTCAACAAGCCGGCGAACCCCGACGTCGTGGCGACCCTGAAGGTCGCGATCGACAAGATCAACGCACTGCCGGTGGCGCCGGAGTTCCTGCTGCACACCGGCGACATCAGCCACCTCTCCAAGCCCGAGCAATTCGACACCGTCGATCAGATCCTGAAGGGCGCCAGCGCCAAGGACGTGTTCTTCGTGCCGGGCGAGCACGACGTGCTGGACGACGACGGCAAGACGTATCTCGAGCGCTACGGCAAGGGGACGCAGGGCAAGGGGTGGCGCAGCTTCGACAAGAAGGGCGTGCACTTCATCGGCCTGGTCAACGTGGTCAACCTGAAGCAGGGCGGGCTCGGCTCGCTGGGCCACGAACAGCTCGAGTGGCTGGAGGACGACGTCAAGCACCTGAAGGCGAGCACGCCGATCGTGGTCTTCGCGCACATCCCGCTGTGGACCGTCTACCCGGCATGGGGCTGGGGAACGGACGACAGCGCGCAGGCACTGTCCTACCTCAAGAAATTCGGCTCGGTCACGGTCCTCAACGGGCACATCCACCAGGTGATGCAGAAGGTCGAAGGCAACGTCACCTTCCACACCGCCATGTCCACCGCCTTCCCACAGCCGGAGCCGGGCAAGGCCGAGGGGCCGGGTCCGATGAAGGTGCCGGCCGAGCAGCTGCGCAGCGTCCTGGGCATCACGGACGTGAACTACGTCGGGGGCCGGCACGCGCTCGCCCTCGTCGACTCGAACCTGGCCTGATCGGTTGGCGCCGACTGCCAACAGGACCGGGCCAGGCCCAGCTCCGAAACCTACGAGTCCAAGACTCTACGAAAGGCAACGAACATGATCGTCCATCGCGCATGGCGCATTCTCGGATCGGCCAGCTTGTTGATGCTGGCGCTCGGCGGCCTGCACCTCGCTGTCGCCGCCCCGCCGCCGTCGCCCGCCGCCGTCGAGGTCAAGATCGACAACTTCAGCTTCGCGCCGGCGGCGCTCGTCGTGCAGGCCGGAACGAAGGTGACCTGGGTGAACCACGACGACATCCCGCACACGGTGGTCAGCACGGACAACGACAAGACTTTCAAGTCGAAGGTCCTCGACACCGACGAGAAGTTCACCTACGTCTTCGCCAAGCCCGGCCGCTACCCCTACTTCTGCTCGGTGCACCCCAAGATGACCGGCGAAGTCGTCGTGAAGTAGCCGCGGAGGCCGACGTGCATCCCTTCGACCTCAAGACGGTGTTCCTGGCCAAGCACGCGCAGCACGTGGTGCTGATCCACTTTCCCATCGCGCTTCTGCTCGTCGGCGTGGCCTTCGACGCCGCCGCACACTGGACGAAGCGTCAAGCGCTCGCCGCCGCGGCCTACTACAACCTGGCCGTGGCGGCAGCCTTCTCGCTGCCGGTCGTCGGGACCGGTCTCCTCGCCTGGCAATTCCAGCTCGAGGGACAGAAGCTGAAAGGCCTCCTGCTGCTCCACCTCGTGCTCGGCGCCGTCTCCAGCCTCATGATCGTCCTGGTCTGGTGGCTGCACCAGCGCGCCCGCTCCGCGCCGCACCCCGCCTTCCCGCCCTACCGCTGGCCCGTCGAGCTCCTCGCCGTCCTCCTGGTCACCCTGACCGGCCACCTGGGCGGCTTCCTCAGCGGCGTGAACGGCCCGGGCTGAGCGACATCAATACCAGTCCTCGACGGCAAGGCCGGCGATGCGCTGGAACTCCTTCAGGTTGCGGGTGACGAGGGTCGCTCCGTGCCGCAACGCGGTGCCGGCGATCAGGGTATCGAGGGTGCCGATCGGCGTGCCGGCCAGCTCGAGATCGGCGCGAATCCTGGCGGCAACCGTCGCTTCTGCCGCGCCGAAGGGAAGAACGTCCAGCAGCGCGAGCAGTTGTTCGAGTTGGAAGCGGCGCTGCGCCGGAGAGGACGACTTCGCGATCCCGACCTCGAGCTCGTAGAGCACGACGGCGGGAATCGCGAGGCTCCGCGGCGGAGTGCTCAGAACGCGCTCCGGCACCCGCCCCATCCCCTTGAAGAAGTAGATGAGGCTGTTGGTGTCGAGCGCGTACATCAGAGCGGCTCGCGCGGAGCCTCGGCGCGCTCGGCGCGGCGGAGCTCCTCCGCGTCGGGGAAGTCCTCCCCCCAAGCGCCCGCCAGCCGTGCGATCGACGGTGGCCACTCCAGCGCCGTCTTCTCCCGGATCAAGCCAGCCACCCATTGGCTCTGAGAAGCTCCAGCCGCCTTGGCAGCGGCCTTCATCCGCTCCTCCGTCTGGCTGTCCAGGTACAAGGTCACCTGTCCCATCGCTTCACCTCACACATACACTTGGAAGTGTAAGTGCAGAGTGTGAAGCCCGTCAACCCGCGGGAAGCGGAAGGCCTGCTCGACCGGGAAGAATCCTCGATACCGGAGAGCGTCTGAGCTACAACAAAATGTTGCTTAGGGATGCTTATCCTTGTATAATGAAGCAGTGTTGTGTACGGCAAGGTGCACATACGCGCTGCCGTATAGCGAGGGTCACCCCGGTTACCCGCCAAGATCTCGCGGGCCAGCCAACTTGCAGGAGGTTTGTGATGCGCCAATCGTTCGTGACGCCCTTTAAGCTGTCCCTCTCCCTGTTCGCCACGCTGCTGCTGGGAGCTGGCGCGGCCGAGGCCCAAGTCCTCGTCCCCAATCTGATCTACACCAGTCTCCAGGGGTGTCGCGCCTTCGACACGCGCTCTTCCACCGCTGGAAAACTGGTCCACAACGTGACGCAGACCTTCAATATCGTCGGTAACGGTAACTTCTCCGGGCAGGGCGGATCTACGACCGGATGCAACGTTCCTGGGTTTGGCGGCATTCCTTCGGCACCCCAGGTCCAAGCGGTCATGATCAACCTCGCCGTGGTGAACTCGAGCGGGGCCGGCGACCTGAAGGCCTGGTCATCGGATCAATCGGCGCCTCCCACCACCACCATAAACTACTCCGGAGTGACTATCGCCAACGCCATCGTCGTGCCGGTGCGCCAGGATTCAGCCGGCGGCGACATATCGTTGCGCGCGGACGTCTCGGATACCGATGCCCTCGGCGACGTGGTGGGGTATTTCAGCTATGGCAGCCCGACTCCCTCCGGCGGCTCCGAGAACCTCATTCTCGGTGGCAACGCCGGTAACATCAGCAACCAGACTGGCGATGAGAACGCCGCTTACGGCTGGCAGACGCTCTTTCACAACACGACTGGCAGCGAGAACACGGCGATCGGAACGGATGTCCTGTACGAGAATACCACCGGCTCAGAGAGCGTCGGCGTCGGCATGCTAGCGCTGGAGCTCAATACCACCGGGAGCTACAACACGGCGTTGGGTGCCGGCACGCTGGAAGGCGTGACGACGGGTAGCGGCAACATCGGCGTCGGCGCTTTCGGTGGCGAGCTCTACAGCAGCAGTGACTCCAACAACATTGCCATCGGCAACATCGGCGTCTCTGGCGAGAGCGGCGTAATCCGGATCGGTACGGGCAGCGTTCACAGCAAGGCCTTCATTGCCGGGATCTCCGGTGCGACCAGCTCGAGCGGCTCCGCGGTGTACGTAAACAGCAGCGGCCAGCTTGGTACCACGACCTCTTCCCTGCGCTTCAAGGAGGACGTCAGGGATATGGGCGAAGCGAGCGAGGGGCTGATGCAGCTGCGTCCGGTCAGCTTTCACTACCGGCCACAATACGACGACGGCTCACATATCCTGCAGTACGGCCTCATCGCCGAGGAGGTCGCCAAGGTCTACCCGGGCCTTGTTCAGTACGACAATGACGGCCGGCCACTCTCCGTCCGCTATCAGTTCGTCAACGCGATGCTCCTCAACGAGGTTCAGAGGCAGCGCCAGGAGTCCACTCGGCAGCAGGCCCAGTTGGCCGAGCAGCGCGCGCGGATCGAACGGCTCGAGCGTCAGCTCCAATCGCTCATCGATGGCCGCGATTCTGGCCGGCAGCGGTAGGTTCTGGCGCCTGGTGGCGCTCGATCGTGTTGTCCCGCTGGCTGGCCGAGAAGGCGTAGCCCATGCTGGTGGTGGCCAGCGACTCGAAGCCCAGGTGCGCGAGCAGGCGCGCGGTGCCGGCGTCCCACGGGTTGGGAATGATGAACGCCTGGTCGCGCTCATGGAGCGCGTGGAAAGTCAGTCCCTTCTCGGCTTGCGTCGTCATCGTCGCCGTTGTCGGAGCCAGGAAGCCAGGCAGCCAGGTCCGGCTCAGCCCGCTCGGCCGGCCAGGCCGGCGAGCTCCGCGCGTTCCTCGCGCACGGCGGTGAGAATGGCCGCCGCCGACAGCTCCGCGTCGTCCGCCGTCGTCGACCAGTTGGAGACCGAGATGCGCATCGCGGCCATGCCGTGCCAGGTGGTCCCTCCCAGCCAGCAGACACCCTGCCGCTGCACGCGGCGAATGATCGCTCGGGTCAGCTCGTCGGCGGAACCGCCGCCGGCCCGGTCGTGGAAGCGCACCAGCACTTGGTTCAGCACAACCTCGTTCAGCACCTCCACCCCCGGCTCGGCGGCCAGGATCTCCGCCATCCGCCGGGCGTGCCCGCAGCAGCGCTCGACCAGCTCGGCGACGCCGCGCCGGCCCAGCGAGCGCAGCGCCGCGTAGACGGCGAAGCCGCGTGCCCGCCGCGAGAACTCCGGCACCCAGTCGAGAGCGTCGCGCCCACCGTCCTGCCGCTGCTGCAGGTAGGAGGCGGTGGCGCTCATCGCGGCGGAGTGCGCGCCGGTGTCGGCGACGACAACGATCCCCGAGTCGTAGGGGACGTTCAGCCACTTGTGGGCGTCGGTCGCCCAGGAGTCGGCCAGCACCGCGCCGGCGACCAGGTGGCGCAGCCGCGGGCTGGCCGCCGCCCACAGGCCGAAGGCGCCGTCGACGTGCAGCCAGGCGCCGTGCTGGCGCGCCAGTGCGGCGATGTCGGCCAGCGGATCGCAGGCGCCGCTGTTGACGTTGCCCACCTGGGCGCAGATCAGCGCCGGAGTTCCGCGTCCCGCCTCGAGCCGCCGCGCCAGCGCCGCGGGCTCCATCCGTCCCTGCCCGTCGGACTCGATCCGCTCGACCGAGCGCGTCCCCAGGCCGAGCAGCCGCAGGGCGCGGAAGATCGTGACGTGGGCCTCGGAGCCGGCCAGGATGCGCAGCGGCGGCGCGCCCTGCAGGCCGAGCTCGCCGGCGTCCCAACCGGTGCGCGCCAGCAGCGCGTGGCGGGCGGCGGCGAGAGCGGTGACGTGCGCCATCTGGCAGCCGGTGACGAAGCCGACGCTGGCGCCGGCGGGAAGGCCGAGCAGCTCGAGGATCCAGGCGGCGGCGATCTCTTCGACCACCGCCGCGGCCGGCGAGACGGCGTAGAGGCCGGGGTTCTGGTCCCACGTGCTGGTCAGCCAGTCGGCGCCAAGCGCGGCGGGGAGGCTGCCGCCGATGACGAAGCCGAAGTAGCGCGGGCCGGCGCTGCCGATCAGGCCGGGCTCGGCGCCCGCCGCCAGGTCGCGCAGCACCGCCGCCGGCTCCACGCCCTCTTCGCCCAGCGGCGCGCCGAGACGGGCCCGCAGCTCGGCGAGCGTCGCCTGCTCGCCCACCGGCCGGCTCGGCAGAGTCTCCAGGTAGGACAGCGCCAGCTCGCAGGCCAGGCGCAGCGCCGGGGCTGCCGGCGCCTGCTGCTCTCCTGAATCGGTCATGGGGGGTGTGATCGGTCCACTTACTGTTGTTTGAGATCCACTTTCAGGGTCCATGAAGGGATTATGGCTGCCAACCGATCCCATTCCAAGATCCACTTACCCTGATCGGACTGCCGCCGGCCCGGGGAGCTGACGCGGCCGCTCCGGCGCATGGTGGCTCGCAGGCTGGACAAGTTCTTGCAGTCAAGCGCTCGAGCGGCCTCGGTGCAGGTTCATGCAGCGCAGCGGGAGGGACGCCCTCGACCCTGCACCAGCTCGTTCCAGCTCGGCGGCCCGAGCTCGGATCGGGCGGCTCGGCGGCGTGCCGGTCCTGGCAGGGCTGACATTATTTCGACCGCCGGTGGTCACTCTTTCGTTGCGCTCGAAGACGAACCTGTCGCTCGAGGTCGGGTTCGGCATCCACGCCTTGCGTATCCGGGCTGTGGGGCACTGCCGGGCGGAGGCGCGACATGCGAAGGTTGTGGCAGTCGATGGCAGCGGGTCTTTCCCTGGCGGTCTTGGCGCCTGGCCTGGCCGTAGCGGCATCGGATCCCGGTGGAGCCGGCGCCTCATCCCTTCCGATACCGGGCGCCGACGACGATCCGACGCACCAATCCGCATCGGCCGCATCGGCCGCATCGGCCGCATCGGCCGCCTCGACCAGGGTGATCTCCATCTGGGGCGGGGCGCGCCATTGCATCGTCCTGAAGGCCGACGGCACGGTCTGGACCTGGGGAGTCAATTGGCTGGGCCTGCTCGGAGACGGGACGGTCTCGACCTTCGATCCGAACCATCCCTTTACCAATGGCACCAATGACCGGCACACGCCGATCCAGGTCCATGGCGCGGGCAACGTCGGCTTCTTGAGCTCGATCTCGGCCATCATGGGGGGAGAGCCCTACAACTTCGCATTGAAGAACGACGGCACTGTCTGGGCCTGGGGAGGGAACTCCTTCGGCACCCTGGGGGATGGAACGTTCACGGACCGCTCGACGCCCGTGCAGGTCGTCGGATTGACCGCGGTCACCTCGCTCGGCGGCCGTGGCTACCACAGCCTTGCCATCAGGGCGGACGGCACGGTCTGGGCATGGGGCCTCAACAGCTCCGGCCAGCTCGGAGATGGGACGACGACGAACAGGAACGTGCCGGTCGAGGTCGTGGTCGCGCCCACCAAGCCGTTGAGCGGGGCCCTGGCGGTCACCGGGGGCTACGACTTCAGCCTGGCGCTGATGTCCGACCACACGCTCGTGGCATGGGGAGACAATGGGGCCGGCGAGCTGGGCGATGCGACCTACACCAGCAGGGCCAACCCGGTGGCCGTCACCGTCTCGACCGGCCTGAGCGGCGTGTCACAAGTCTCGGCCGGATGGCAGCATGTCATGGCGCTCAAGTCGGATGGCACGGTCTGGACCTGGGGACAGAACGGCAACGGCGAGCTGGGGAACGGCACCACGACGATGAGCAATGTGCCCATCCAGGTCGGCGGCTTGAGCGGCGTCGTCGCGGTCTCCGGCGGCGACTGCTCCAGCGCGGCGCTGAAAGCGGACGGCACGGTCTGGACCTGGGGCTGCAACGATCGGTTCCAGCTGGGGGATGGAACGAACACGGAGCGGCATGGCCCCGTGCAGGTCAGCGGGCTAGGCAACGTGGTCGCGATCGCGGCCAGGGATTACCACAACGTCGCGCTGAAGGCGGATGGCTCGCTCTGGACCTGGGGCTGGAACGTCAATGGCCAGCTGGGCGACAACACGACCATCGACCGCGACGTCCCCGTGCAGGTCTACTTCACCTCGCGGTTCTACACCGTGCCTCCCTGCCGCGTCGTCGACACGCGAACGGTTCCGGACGGCCCCCTGGCCGGCCCGCCGCTGCAGGCGAACGAGACGAGACTCTTCGACCTCAGCGCCGCGACCTGCGGCATCCCGGCGAGCGCCGGCGCCGCCTCGGTCAACGTGACCGTGACGCAGCCCGCCGCCGCCGGCCACCTGACGCTCTATCCGGGCAAGACCGCACTCCCGCTGGCCAGCACGATCAGCTTCCTGCCGGGCCAGACGCGCGCCAGCAGCACCGTGGCGACCCTCGCCTTCGACGGCTCGGCGACCCTCACCGTCACCAACCAGTCGCCCGGGCCGGTCGACCTGATCCTCGACGTCAACGGCTACTTCCAGTAAGCGGCGCCGACTCGATCGTGGATCGCAGTCGCCGTCGACGGCGGCGCGGGCGCGCCCTCAGTCCCCGTCGACCGCCTTCAGGCCGGCCTTCTTGGCGTAGTAGCGGAAGCTGCGGAAGCTCATCCGCAGCAGCTCGGCGGCCTGGGTCTGCACACCGCCGGCGCGGTCCAGGGCCTGCGACATCAGCTGGGCGCGGATGTCCTCGAGATGGGCCTCGAGGTCGAGGCCGTCCTCGGGCAGGCTGATGAGGTCGGGGTTCCCGCGCCGGTGGTTCAGCAGGTGCGCCGGCAGGTCGCGGCTCGAGATGGTCTCGGCATGCGACAGCGCCAGGGCGCGCTCGATGACGTTCTCGAGCTCGCGGACGTTGCCCGGCCAGTCGTACGCCTCGAGCAGGCGCATCGCCTCCACCGAGATCTGGCGGGTGCTCAGCTCCATCTGCCGGCTGTACTTCTGCAGGAAGAAGTCGACCAGCAGCGGGATGTCCTCCCGCCGCTGGCGCAGCGGCGGCAGGTGGATGGGCAGCACGTTGATGCGGTAGTAGAGGTCCTCGCGGAACTCGCCGGTCTGCAGGCGGCTCTCGAGGTTCTGATTGGTGGCGGTGATCACCCGCACGTCGATCGGCTCCTCCTGGTTGCCGCCGACCTTGCGCACCGTCTTCTCCTGCAGCGCGCGCAGCAGCTTGACCTGCATGGAGGGGGTGAGCTCGCCGATCTCGTCGAGGAACAGCGTGCCGTGGTCGGCCTCCTGGAACAGGCCCTTCTTCTCGCGCACGGCGCCGGTGAAGGCGCCGCGCTCGTGGCCGAACAGCTCGCTCTCGAGCAGGTTCTCGGGCAGCGCGCCGCAGTTGATCGACAGGCAGCGGCGGCTGGCGCGCGGCGAAGCGAAGTGGATGGCCCGCGCGATCAGCTCCTTGCCGGTGCCGCTCTCGCCGTGGATCAGCACCGTCGAGCTGGTGCGCGCGATGCGCTCGACCAGCGCGAAGATCGCCTGCATGCGCGCGCTCTTGCCGATGATGTTGTTGAAGGTGTACTTCTGCTCGAGCTCGCGGCGCAGGTAGACGTTCTCGTCGGCCAGCTCGGCGCGCTCGAGCGCCTTCTGGGTGATGATCTTCAGCTCCTCGACGTCGAACGGCTTCGAGACGTAGTCGTAGGCCCCGAGCTTCATCGCCTCGATCGCGGTCTTGGTGGAGGTGAAGGCGGTCATCATCACCACCGCCGTGTTCGGGCTCGCGCCCTTGATCTCCTTGAGCAGGTCGAGGCCGTTGCCGTCGGGCATCAGGATGTCGCAAAGCACCAGGTCGTAGCTCTTGCTGGCCAGGGCGCGTTGCGCCTCGGCGGCCGAGCGGCTGGTCTCGACCGCGAACCCCTCGGACTCGAACAGCATGGCGAGGAACTCGAGGATGCTGGGCTCGTCGTCGACGATCAGCATGCTGGCGCGCATGGCTCAGTAGCTCCCCATCGGCCAGGTCCGATCCCGAGATATGAAGGTGGGCGAAGTGCCCCCTTCCCCCCCGGAGGGGAGGGAAGGGGGTTGGGGGGATGCGGGGGGCGATCCGATAGACGCTGGTAAGTTGCGCGACACGTCAGAGCTCCGAAGGCGCTACGCTAGAACCGGGCAGGAGGGTCCTCTTCTTATTAGCGCTGCGGCTCTTCAGCCGGCGATCTCCGCCGGCTGGGCGGTCACGACCGCCTCGACGTTGCTGAGCAGCGGCGAGCCGGGGCCGGCGGCGGGCAGCTCGACGGTGATGGTGGTGCCGCCGCCCGGAGCGCTCTCGACCCGCAGCCGGCCGCCGTGGTCCTCGACGATGCGATAGACGATCGCCATGCCGATGCCGGTGCCGCCGTCGAAGAAGGACTGGAAGGGATGGAACAGGTTGGCCCGTTGCGCCGCCGACATGCCGCGGCCCGTGTCGATCACCTGCAGCCGGTAGGCGTCGCCGTCGAGCCTGCCGACGAGACGGAAGGTGCCGCCGTCCGGCATCGCCCGCAACGCGTTGCGGGCCAGGTTCCAGAAGATCTGGCTCACCTGGTCGGGATCGCCGATGAGGCGCGCCGACGGCGGTACGAGGTCGAGCTCCAGCCGGTGGCGGGACGACACCTCCTCGCTGTTGGCGAGCAGCTCCATGTTCTCGGACAGCAGGCGGGCGACGTCGAAGGGGAGGCTGGAGCTCTCGCGCGGCCGGGCGAAGCGCAGGAAGCCCTTGATCGTGCGGTCGAGCCGGTGGCTCTCCTTGAGCAGGATGTCGATCAGGCGGCGCTGCGACGCGTCGCGCGGGAGCGCGCTCGACAGCATCTGCACCGAGCCGGAGATGGCCGCCAGCGGGTTGCCGATCTCGTGCGCCAGGCCGGCGGCGAGCTCGCCGACCGCGGCCATGCGGTCCTTCATCCGCAGCTCGTCCTGCATCCGGCGCCAGCCGGTCAGGTCCTGGAAGATCACGATGTAGCCGCGGTGGGCGCCGAAGGCGTCGTTCAGCCGCGAGATCGAGAACCCGATGTAGGCGCTGTCGCCCTCGTAGGGCAGCTGGACCTCGACCCGGAGCTTCCCCTGCTGCTCGCTGACCGCTGTCATGTCGGCCCACTGGCCGGCGGAGATCAGCCCCGACTCGGTGACCGGGGCGCCGATCAGCCGGGCGTCGGCCTGCCGCAGGATCGCCAGGCCGGCC
>DATNKH010000345.1:0-2557 GCA_035603475.1 Thermoanaerobaculia bacterium | reverse complement strand
AGCCCATCGCGGCCGCCGGCGCAGGCGCCGATTGGTCGCCCGGAGTGATGATCGCCGCCGCCATGCCCGTATAGTGCATGCCGCAGACCGCCGCGCCCATGACGAAGGCGCTGCCGAACATCTGCCAGTTGCCGCGCAGGTTGAAAGCCAGCCAGAGAGCCGCGATCGACGCCACGACCGCGATGACGAGCGACAACCCGAACAGCAACGGCCGGTACGAGATCGTGGCGGGCATCACCATCGCGGCCATGCCGGTGTAATGCATCGCCGCCACTCCCAAGCCGGTGAACGTGCCGCCGGCGACCAGCCTGACCGCGCTCCCCTCGCCGCGCCCGACGACGTACAGGCCGGTGCCGGTGACCAGGATCGCCACGGCGAGCGAAGCGAGAGTCAGCCCGGCGTCATAGCTGACCGGCATCGCCATCTTGTACGACAGCATGGCGATGAAATGCATGGACCAGATCGCCCCTCCACCCATGGCGACGGCGGCGCCGAGCAGCCATCCCCAGAGCGCCCGGCCGCGCGCCGTGGGGATGGCGACCGCGAGCTGCAAGGCGGTGTACGCTCCGAAGACGGAGATGGCGTAAGACAGGATGACCAGCGGGAGGTCGTAGCTGGCGGCTGCAGGGTTCATACGCATTCACCTCCTATTGTCTTGAAGGACCTTCGGACCATTCTTTACCCGCGGGCGGGCAGGCACGAAAAGCTGCATTCCGCGTGGCCGCAGGCCTTGCATTGCACTTCCCTGACACGCAGACCGGGCGTGCCCGGATGGGCATCCAGGAATCCTTGCAGGAAGCCGCCGAGGAAGTCGCAGCAGGGCTCCGCGGCGCGGAGATTGATACAGAAGGGGCAATTCGGCACGCGCAGCGTCGTATCCTGCACCTCGGCCCTGGCGAAAGGACGCAGCGCCGGCACCACCATGCGCCGCAGCGCGAGCTCCAGCTTCAGCGGGCTGCCCAGCGAAAAGCTTCGTTTGTACTCGCGCCTGCCCATCCTCTGCCCCAGGCGGAACGACGCCTCCCGGCGGCCGGCGCCCTCGAAAGAAGCGGCAAACCGCTGCACCGGATCGACGATCTGGGGAAAGGCGTCGACGATCTCCGCCAGGGCCGCCTGCAGGCGCGTCTCGACGTCCACGGCGCCTGGCGGCCGGCCCGTGGTCGCGGCGGCCGGGGCAGCCGGCCCAGAGGGACTCCCGACCTTGAGGACGCCATCCAGCGCCTCGAGGCCCGCCTTCATCTGCTCGGCGGCCGCCTCCGATCCCTCGAGCGTCAGCGTCACGTCCCAGAATTCCGGATCACGCAACATCGCGATCGATTGATCGAGCAATTGACAATCGGCGCGAAAGACTTGGGTGGCGATCTGCGCCAACATGCCGGATCGCTTCCTCGCCACGAGCGAGATGATGAATTTCATGGGCCTGTCGCCCTCTCGCAGCCGGTTCGCGCCGCCTCTCCTGGCGCGGACGCGGCACTGGAACGGATGTCGTTACGAATCGGTGGATTCTAGCACGGTCGCTGCGGAGCGGCCGCCGAGGCACCGCCTGGAACCGGAAGCGCCGGCGAGCCGGGTCGAGAAGGGCGCCGGAACCTCAGCGGGCCGCCACGCTGCCGAGCGGTGCGGGCCCGGAGGGCGGCAGGGCGCGGGAGGCGGCGCGCTGCCAGGAGGCGCCGCGCTTGACCCATAGTTGCGTGAAGCGCTGTGTCTCCGCTCGCTCTGGAGTGGTGATGACGTCCGCGCCGGTCACCACAGCGAACCGGCCATGGACGCGAACCGCCAGGCCTTCGCTGGTGATCGCGACGTTGCGCGGCCTGCCGGCGTCCGCCAACCAGTCGGCGCGGCCCTGCACCCGCCCGAGAGCGTCGGCATGCAGGTATCTCGCGGCCAGCAGGCGGTCGAGCGTCGCCACGTCGCTGCGCGCCCAAGCCTCGTCGCACAGGCGCACCGCGCTCTCGACCTCCTCCGCGGCCGTCCGCGGCATGGGCCCGGTACCCAGTCCGGCAAGGACGATGCTTGCCGTAGCCAAGATCGTGACGAGCAGGCGGCGAGACACGGGGCACTCAGTAACCGGAAGTACGGCGGAATGCTAGCGCCAGCGCCCGCCGGGGTCAAGACGGCCGACGGACCGGACGGACCGTCGGACCGGTTGACCGGTTGCGCCGGCCGAGAAACCGGCGCGCAAGAGGTCCGCGCCCTCAGCACTCGATGACGTTGATCGCCAGGCCGCCGCGGGAGGTTTCCTTGTACTTTGTCTTCATGTCGGCGCCGGTGTCGCGCATGGTCTTGATGACGCGGTCGAGCGAGACCTTGTGCGAGCCGTCGCCGCGCTGGGCGATGCGGGCGGAGTTGATGGCCTTCACCGAGCCCATGGCGTTGCGCTCGATGCAGGGGATCTGCACCAGGCCGCCGACCGGGTCGCAGGTCAGGCCCAGGTTGTGCTCCATGCCGATCTCGGCGGCATTCTCGATCTGCTCGGGCGTGCCGCCGAGCGCCTCCACCAGGCCGCCGGCCGCCATCGAGCAGGCGACGCCCACCTCGCCCTGGCAGCCCACCTCGG
>DATNKH010000344.1:0-5592 GCA_035603475.1 Thermoanaerobaculia bacterium | reverse complement strand
CATCTGTCAGAGCCGCATCGAGTACCGCCGCGGCGACGAGCCGCCGGTCGCGGCCAGCTTCCGCTCGCGCCTCTGGTCGCTTGCCGAGGTCGGCCGCCGCTGCCGCGCCGCCGGCCTCGAAGTGGTCTCGCTGTGGGGCGGTTACGACCGGCGTCCCTTCCAGCGCCTGGGCTCGTCGCGTCTCATCGTCGAGGCCCGCCCGCGGCTGGACCGCCGGCAGCGAGCGCGCTGAGCGGATCGTCCTCCGCGAGCGGGTCGCCTCCTGCCGCGGCCTGGCCGCCGAGTCCTGCCGCACGCAACAGGCAGCCGAGATCGGCCGGCAGGGGCGCCCGCAGCGCCAGCGCCTGCCCGGTCACCGGGTGCCGCAGGCCGAGACGCCAGGCGTGCAGCGCCTGGCGCGGGAAGTCGCGGCAGAGCGCGGCGAGCGCCGGATCGGCAATGCCGCGGTGGCGCGGCTCGCCGTACAGCGGGTCGCCGACGATCGGCAGCCCGAGTGCCGCGAGATGTACGCGGATCTGGTGGGTGCGCCCGGTGACCAGGCGGCAGCGCAGGAGCGACAGCCAGCCGGCGCGCCCGCCGTCGTCCCTGCTTCCGGGACAGCTCTCGGCCAGCAGCTCGTAGAGCGTGGCGGCGCTTCGCCCCTCGGTGCGCGAGGCGGCCACCCGCCGCCGGTCGAGCGGATCGCGCAGCAGCTTGAGCTCGATGCGTCCCCTGACCAGCGGCGGCCTGCCGTAGACCACCGCCAGGTAGTCCTTCTGCAGTGCCCGCGCCTTGATGGCCCGCGCCAGGCCGGCATGGGCGGCGCGGCTCTTGGCGACCAGCAGCACGCCGGAGGTGTCGCGGTCGAGCCGGTGGACCAGGCCGGATCCCACGGCTGGCGGCGCGGCCCCGGCGAGAGCGTCCGGACCGGGGACGGTCGCGCCGGCACTCCCGGCCCCGGCCGCGGTCGCGACGGCGGCCGCGGCTTCCCGGGCGGCGTCGCTGGCACCCGCGGCCCCGGCGGCGGCCGCCGCCGCCGCGCCCTCTCGGCCCTCTCCGCCCTCGCCGCCCTGCGCCAGGTGCCAGGCCAGGGCGTTGACCAGCGTGCCGTCGCGATGGCGGCCGGTCGGATGGACCACCAGGCCGGCCGGCTTGTCGAGCGCCAGCAGGTGCTCGTCCTCGAAGAGGATCGCCAGCGGCAGGCGCTGTGGCGCGAGCGGCCGCGTGCGGCGGCGCGACGGCGGCGGCCCCGGCAGCTCCACCGCCAGCTCGTCGCCCGCGGCCAGGCGTCCCGCCGGCCGGCGGATCACGGCGCCGTTCACCCGCACTCGTCCGGCGACGATCCAGGCTTGCAGCCGGCTGCGCGAGAGCCCTGGCAGGCCCGCGAAATGGCGCACCAAGGCGTGGTCCAGGCGCCCGCCCGCGTCGCCGCGGTCCGCCTGCCAGCGACACCGGACATCGGCGGCGGATGCCGCGAGCTTCGCGGCCGTCACAGCCAGCCCTTGCCGCGGGCGATGCGTGCGGCCTCGACGCGGTTGGCGGCGCCGAGCTTGCCGATGGCTTCGGAGAGATAGTTGCGCACCGTTCCCTCGGAGAGATGCAGCTCGGCCGCCACGCCGGCGGTCGACATGCCCTCGCCGGCCAGGCGCAGCACCTGCCGCTCGCGCTCGGTGAGCGGATCGAGCTCGTCCCAGGCGGCCGTCGCCAGCTCCGGATCGATGGCGCGCAAGCCGGCGTGCACCCGGCGCACCGCGTCCGCGAGCCGCTCGGCGGGCGAGTCCTTGAGCAGATAGCCGGCAGCCCCCGCCGCCAGCGCTCGCTGCAGGAAGCCGCTGCGCGCGAAGGTGGTGACGATGACCACCCGCGCCGGGTTGGCGCGGCGCCGCAGCTCGGCCGCGAGGTCCAGGCCGCCCATGCCCGGCATCTCGATGTCGGTCAGCACCACGTCGGGAGAGGTCTCCGCCACCAGCCGCAACGCCTCGCCGCCGTCGCGGGCGCGCGCCACCACCTCGATGTCGGGCTCGAGCTCGAGCAGCGCCGCCAGCGCGCCGAGCACCATCGACTGGTCCTCCGCCAGCAGCACCCGGATCATCGGCCCTGCCGCCAGGAGTCCGCGGCCAGGGCGGCGCCGGCGGTGACCACCGGCTCCGTGGACGCGCCTGCCGCCGCGCCGGATGTCGCCGCCGCCCCGATGCCCCCGACCCGGATCTCGGCGCGAACCGGCACGGTGACGAGCAGGCGGGTACCGTGCCCGGCCTCGCCGGCCGCCGGCCCCGATTGGATCTCGAGCTGCCCGCCCAGCCCGGCCAGGCGCTCGCGCATGGCGCGCAGGCCGGTGCCGGTCCCCCCTTCGTCGCGCGCGCCGCCGCGGCCGTCGTCGGCGACTTCGAGCACGACGGCGTCCCCGCGCCGCTCGAGCGTGATGCGGCAGGCGGCGGCGCCCGCGTGGCGGATGACGTTGGTCACCGCCTCGCGCACCGCCAGCGCCAGCGCCGCCTCGGCATCGGCGGGCAGCGTCACGGGCAGCGTGAAGTACTCCGGCCGCACCCCGGCCGCCTCGAGGGCCAGCCGCGCACGCGCCAGCTCCGCCGGCAACCCCTCCGAGCGATAGCCGGCGACGGCGCTCCGCACCTCGCGCAGCGCGTCCCTGCTCACCCTCTCGACCTCGCGGATCTCGGCCGCCGCGCGCTCCGGCGAGATCGCCAGCAGCTTGCCGGCGAGCTCGGCCTTGAGCGCGATCACCGACAGCGTGTGCCCGAGCAGGTCGTGCAGGTCGCGGGCGATGCGCTCGCGCTCGGCGATGCGCACCAGCTGCTGCACCTGCGCCTGCGACTCCTTCAGCCGCGCCCCGGTCCGTCCGAGCTCGCTGAAGTGGACGTTGACGCCGCCCACGACCAGCGAGAAGACCGCCGCCGTGATCCAGAAGCTCGGCGCCAGCCTCAGCGCCCAGGCCTCGATCCCGGCCAGCGCGATCATCCCGGCGATGATGCCCATGGCGCGGCGCGGCGGCGTCAAGCGGCCGGCGAAGGCGCTGGCGTAGACCACGAACACCGAGGAGCTGGCGTTCCAGGGGGCGAATCCGACGCCCAGCGCGAGGATCGCCGCCGTCACCAGCAGCAGCCGCCCGCCCTCCACCCAGTAGCCCACGAAGTAGAGCACCAGGAACACGGCCATCGCGCCCAGCGTCGTCGCCCATTCCAGCGCCGAGGTCCGGCGGATCAGGGGCTCGTAGAGGAAGATGGGGAGATAGATGAGCCAGGCGTAGGGCGTCCAGGCCACGTGGGGGTTGCGGGGGAGCAGTCGCATGACTCTGGATCTCGGCTCGCTCTCGGCTCGCGCGAGCGGCCTCCCGGCCGATCGAACCGAGCGGGCCACTAGACTACAGTGCCTGGCGCCGTCCGGGCAGGGCGGCCCGGTCCGGCACCGGGCGCGCCCGGCACGGCGGTCCGGCGCCCGCCAGGGAGCACGGGAAGCACCCGAGCCGCCGCCAGGCACCGTGTCCGCTAACCGTACGTGCGACCTTCGTCGCGCAGGTAGCCGAGACGCGCCAGCAGCACCATGACGGCGGTGAATCCCGCCAGGTAGAGCACACTCCAGGCGGCCGGCTCGTGGTTCCCCGCCCCGATCACGCCGAGCGCCAGCTGCGCGTAGTGGTAGGCCGGCAGGCCGTGCGCGATCTGGCGCATGAACGCTGGCAGCATCGGGTAGGGAATCCACAGCCCCGACGCGAAGGCCATCGGCAGCGACAGCAGGTTGCACAGCATGGGCGCCGAGTTGGGGCCCGCCCAGTAACCGATGGCAAGGCCCATCGCCGCGAACGGCAGCGCCCCGGGTACCAGCACCGCCAGCAGCTCGGCGAACGCCGCGGCCGGCATCCGCACGTGGCCCGGCCCGAGCGCGAGCGCGAACAGGACGGCGATCACGCCGATGCCGAACAGCAGGCTCATCGCCAGCTTGCCGGCCAGCAACGCCAGCGGCGGCATGGGGGTGGCGCGCTTGAGCAGCAGCCATCCCTGGCCCCGCTCCGCGGCGATGCCGACGCCGAAACCGAAGAGCGAGACGTTCATCACTCCGAACGCCCCGTAGGTGGCGAGCAGGTAGGCCGCCATGCTGAGGCCCTGGTACGGGCCATAGCGCATCGCCACCCCGAACAGCAGGTAGAACATGACCGGAAACGCGAACATCGGCAGCACGAAGCCCGGGAGCCGCATCACCTTGAGCGCCTCCGCCTTCGCCTCCAGCCAGTAGATCCGGCCCAGGTTCCGCCGCGGCGCCGTCACCGCCGCCGTCGCAGCCGCCGTCGCCGTCACCGGGGATGGGCTCGCATTCGTCGCCAGCGTGCTCATGCCGCCTCCTTGCCGGTGCTCTGCCGGCTGCCGGTCGTGGTCGTGTCCAGGGCCGCCGCAGCGTTGGGCGTACCGCCGCCGGCCGGCGCCAGCCCGCAGGTCAGCGCCAGGAATGCCTCCTCGAGGCCGGCGCCGCGCACCTCGAGACCGGAGAGCGCCGGGTCCGCGGCGAGCAGCGCCGCCACCAGCCGCTCCGGCTCGGCGGCGAACAGCTCGACCAGCTCGCCGTCGCGGCGCACGGCGCGCACCCCGGGCAGCCGCTCGAGCTCCGGCACCCCGAGGGAGGTCCGGCAGCGCACCGTGCGTCCGACCACCCGCGCCTTGATCTGGTCGGGGCTCCCCTCGGCCAGCACGTGGCCGCGGTCGAGCAGCACGATGCGGTCCGCGAGGAAATCGGCCTCCTCGAGGTTGTGGGTGGTCAGCAGCACCGTGCCGCCGGCCCGCTTGCGCGCCCCGATCCGCTCCCACAGCGAGCGCCGGCTCTCGACGTCGAGGCCGGCGCTGGGCTCGTCGAGGAACAGCAGGTCGGGATCGCCGCACAGCGCCAGCGCGAACAGCACCCGCTGCCGCTGCCCGCCGGACAGCTTGCCGAACAGGCGCCCCTCGAGGCCCCCCAGGCCTGCCGCCTCAACGACCTCCGCCATCGGCAGTGGATGCGGGTAGTAGCTCGAGAACAGCTCGATGTGCTCGCGCACCTTCAGCGTCTCGGGCACCTTCGACACCTGCAGCATCGCCCCCACCCGCATCCGCGCCTCGATCCGCCCAGGTTCCATGCCGAACAGCCGCGCCGACCCCGCGTCCGGCCGGATCAGCCCCATCAACAACCGCACCGTCGTGGTCTTGCCCGCGCCGTTCGGCCCCAGCAGCGCCACCACCTCGCCCGCCCGCATCTCGAAGTCGAGCTCCGAGACCGCCTTCACCTTGCCGAAGCTCTTGCTGGCCCACTCGAGCTCCGCCACGACGCCGCGGTCGCCGCCGGCGTGCTCCCGGCCGTCATCGCCGCCGCGCTCGCGAAATCCACCGTGTTCTTTGCCATCGCCGCCCGTGTCCCTCATGCTCATCGGCTCCTCCCGCGGGTTCACCCCGCTCGTGCTGGAGCCAGTCTCGCAGTCCAGGCACACGGGCATCAGGGTCAGGCGTCACCAGTTCGGCCTGACAGATGTCACCCGGGAGCGCCGGGAAGCGGCGGCAGGAGAGAACGAGCCGCGGGAGGACGGCCCGCGACACGAATGGACGGAGCGCTGATATGCGAGTTATCGATCTTGCG
>DATNKH010000343.1:0-4661 GCA_035603475.1 Thermoanaerobaculia bacterium | reverse complement strand
TCTCCGGCAGCTCCGACATCTCCGGCATCTCCGGCAGTTCCGCCCGCGCGACCGACTCCGGCTTCTCCGCCGGCTGCGCCAGCCCCGCCGCCCAATCCAGCCACTCGGCGAGCACCACCAGCGTCCACAGCGCCCGCGCATGGTCGCGCTCGCGGCGCAGGTGCTCGCCGAAGAGGGCGCCTGCCGCCTGCTCGTCGATTCCCGCCGCGTCCAGCCGCCCCGAGGTCAGGCGCTCCGCCGCCCAGTCGCGCAGCGGCCCGCGCAGCCACGACGCCAGCGGCACCGACAAGCCGCGCTTGCGCCGGTATACGACCCAGCGCGGAAGATAGCGCGAAGCGTAGCTTTTGAGGAAGACCTTGGTGGCGAGCCCCCGCACGCGCTGGTCGTCGCGCAGGTGCGCTGCCAGCTCCATGACGTCGCGGTCGAGGAAGGGCGCCCGCAGCTCGAGCGCGAAGTGCATGCTGGCGCGGTCGGCCTTGGTCAGCAGCCCCTCGGCGAGCGAGGTCTCGAGATCGTGCTGCTGCACCCGGTCGAGCACGGTCCCGACCGGCGCGGAGTCCCAGCCGCCCGCGGCTTCCGGCGGCGCCGCGGGCGCCCCCGGCGCCCCATTCGCCGGCATCGGGAAGCCCAGCCGCTCGAGGATCTCGGGGGCGATGTTCGACGTCCACAGCAGGTGCCGCTGCAAGCCCTCGAGGCCCTCGCCGGCGACGAAGCGCTTGAGCAGGAACGACAGGGTCACCTTCTTGTCGCTCGGCGGCAGCCGCGTCACCCATCCCGCCAGCAGGCGGCGCAGCGACCGCGGCAGCCTCTCGTAGCGCTCGCCGAGCCAGACGCCGCTGTGCGTCGGGTAGCCGCCGAACAGCTCGTCGCCGCCCTCCCCCACCAGCACCTGCCGCACCTCGGCGGCGGCGCGCCGGGCAAGCAGCGCCGCCGGCACCCAGGCCGGGTCGGCGAGCGGCTCGCCTGCCATCCGCACCAGCTCCGGGAGGCTGGACATGAAGTCCTCGGGCCGCACCCAGACCTCGGTGGTGGTGAGACCCAGCCGCCGCGCCACCCGGGCGGCGACCTCTCCCTCGTCATAGCTGGTCTCCGGGAAGCGCAACGAGAAGGCCCGCAGCGGCAGCTCCGGACGCACCGAGCGCGCCACTGCCGTGATCAGCGATGAATCCACCCCTCCGGACAGGAAGACGCCGCACGACACCTCGACGTCCGTCTGGCGGAGGACCGCCTGGCGGAAGACGCGATCGAGGTCTGCCATTTTCGGCGGTGCCAGGGATGCCAGCCTTGTCGCCGGCGCTACTCGCGCCGGCAAGGCCGGCGGTTCCGGTGCCTCCGGCATCGCTGGTCGCTCCGAACCCCCCGCGGCCAGCTCCCGGAACGGAGAAGGAGGTTCCGCGAGCGGCGACCGAGATCCCCCGATGCTCAGATCCGGCGGCGCGGGGCCGGCGGTCCGCCACCGCCAATAGCGCTCCCGCCGGACGCCGCCGGCCTCGATCACGACGCGCTCTCCCGGCCCGACCTTCTGCATGCCCGCGAACGGCGTGCGCGGCACCGCGAAGCAGCCGAAGCGCAGATAGTGCGCCAGGGCCTCGACGTCGACGGCCGGCATGGCGGCAGGCGCCAAGCCCGGCTCCGCGGGAGCCAGCGCCGCCAGCTCGGTGGCGAACATCGCCTCGACGAGGCCCGCGCCCGCGCCTTCGCCCTGAGCTGGGGCCGCCTCGGCGCGGAAGAACAGCGGCTTCTCGCCGGCGCGGTCGCGGACCAGGACCAGTCGCCGCCGCCGCGGGTCCCACAGGCCGATGGCGAAGGCGCCGACCATCACCTCCGGGAACCTCTCGCCGAGCTCGAGGTAGAGGCCCGGGATCACCGCGACGTCCGTCGCCTGCGCCACCGGCCGGCCGCGCTCCGCCAGCCAGGCCTTCAGCTCCCGGTAGTTGTCGATCTCGCCGTTGCAGACCGCCACCACCCCGCTGGCGCCGTCGACCAGCGGCTGCCGGCCGTCCGCCAGGCCGCGGATGGCCAGCCGCGTCGCCCCGAGCACCGCGGGGCCGGCGGCGAACAGCGCGGAAGCATCCGGGCCGCGGTGGGCGAGGGCCCCCAGCATCGTCTCGACCCTCCTGGCCGCCGCCGCCTCCAGGCCGAGCCGGCTGCCATCCGCGACATGGCGGAAGCTGACGTACCCGCAGATGCCGCACATTATGCGAGGTCCTCCGGCCGCGATCCCATCCCCTTCATCCTACGGGGCTCCGGGGGATCGGGCAAGCGCGGTGGCCGCCAGCGCTGCCTCGATCTCAGCCCGCACCCGCGGCTCGCTCTCGCCGCTCAGCGCGGCGCCGAGCGCCTGCCGCGCCGCCTCGCCGCCCAGCCGCCCGAGCGCCCAGGCGGCGTGCCCGCGCACGACCGCCGAGGCACCGCCCCCGAGCGCGGCGGCCAGCGCCGGCACGTAGCGCCGGTCGCCGCGGTTGCCCATCGCGACGGCCGCGTTGCGTTGCAGCCCCTCCTGCTTGGCGCGTTTCATCGGGCTGCCGCGGAAGCGTGCAACGTAGCCGTCGCGATCCAGGCTCAGCAGGCCCACCAGGTCGAGGGCGCCGCGCTCGGGCGGCAGGCCGAGCTCGGGGTGCGCGGCGCCCGCCGCCTTGTGATTCAGCGGGCAGACCTCCTGGCAGACGTCGCAGCCGAACACCCAATCGCCCACGAGCTCGCGCGCCGCCGGCGGCAGCTCCCCGCGGTGCTCGATCGTCCAGTAGCTGATGCAGCGGCGGCTGTCCAGGCGGTAAGGCTCCGGGAGCGCCCCGGTCGGGCAGGCCTCCAGGCACCGCGTGCAGCGCCCGCACAGATCCGCCACCGGCGCGTCCGGGGCCAGGTCGAGGCTGAGGAACAGCTCCCCGAGCAGGAACCACGATCCCCCCTGCCGGTGCAGCAGGTTGGTGTTCTTGCCCACCGCGCCCAGCCCGGCGCGCGCCGCCAGCTCGCGCTCGAGCACCGGGCCGGTGTCGACGTAAGGCCGGCTCGCGGTCCCCGGGAACGCTGCCGCGATCCGCAGCGCCAGCGCCCGCAGCCGCTCTCCCATGACGTCGTGATAATCGCGTCCGCGCGCATACCGCGCCACCCGCGGCCAGAGATCACCCGCGGGCTCCCGCTCCCCTTCCAGCGGGTGGTACTGCAGCGCGACGCACAGCACCGCTCGCGCCCCCTCCATCACCGTCGCCGGCCGCAGCCGCGCCTGCAGCCGCCGCTCCAGGTAGCGCATGCCGGCCAGCTCGCCCCGCGCCAGCCAGCGCACGAACGCCTCCCCGGTCCGGGCGGGCTCCAGCGCCGCCACCCCGGCGCGGTCGAACCCGGCCGCCACCGCCCAGCCCTTGAGCATCGCCGCCATCTCCCGCGGCGTTCCTGGCTCTGTTGCCATCCCTGGATTCTAGTGTCCCGCCGACGTCCGTCATAGAATCGCTCTCCGCTCGAGCAGGCCACGACACCGGCGACCCGCTCTGGTCGGAAGGGCGCATCTCCAAGATGACTCCGCACCCGTAAGGAGCAGCCATGTCCGAGCAACCCGCGTGGGTCGAAGAGGGCGAGAGCGCACCCGACTTCACCCTGCATGCCGACGACGGCAAGGAGGTCCGGCTCTCCGCCCTGCGCGGCCAGCCGGTCGTGCTGTACTTCTACCCGAAGGACGACACCCCGGGATGCACCCGCGAGGCCTGCGCCTTCCGTGACCGCAGGTCCGAGCTGGCCGCCCTCGGCGCCGCCGTGCTCGGCGTCTCGCCCGACGACGTCGCCAGCCACGGCAAGTTCCGCGACAAGCACGGCCTCAACTTCCCTCTCCTCGCCGATCCCGGCCGCCGGGTCGCCGACGCCTACGGCGCCTGGCGCGAGAAGAGCCTGTACGGCAAGAAGTCGCTGGGCATCCAGCGCTCGACCTTCCTCATCGACCGCGCCGGCAAGGTGCGCCGGGTCTGGAAACGGGTCAACGTCGACGGCCACGACGCCGAGGTGCTCGCCGCCCTGGCGGCAATCGAGGCGATGGCGATCGAGGCAAAGACGATCGAGGCAAGGCCGATCAAGGCGCCCTAGCTTACGATGGACCTCTTCGAGCAGATGGCGGGCATGGGCCACGAACGGGTGCTGTTCTGCTCGAGCCCGGAGGTCGGCCTGCGGGCCATCATCGCCGTGCATTCGACCGTGCTCGGACCGGGGCTGGGCGGTGTGCGCATGCTGCCCTACGCGACGATGGACGAGGCCCTGATCGACGTGCTGCGGCTCTCCCGCGGCATGACCTACAAGGCGGCGGCGGCCGGGCTCCACCTGGGCGGTGGCAAGGCGGTCATCCTCGGCGATCCGAAGCAGGACAAGTCGGAGGCGCTGCTGCGCACCTTCGGCCGCTACGTCGAATCGCTCGGCGGCCTCTACATCACCGCCGAGGACGTCGGCACCGACATGGAGGACATGGAGCAGATCCTCACCGAGACGCGCTGGGTCACCGGCGTCTCCGCCGCGCAGAAGGGCGGCGGCGATCCGTCGCCGGTGACCGCGTTCGGGGTGCTGCAGGGGATCAAGGCTGCCGCCGCCTGGCAGCTCGGCTCTGCGGAGCTCGCCGGCCGCACGGTCGCCGTCCAGGGCCTCGGCAGCGTCGGCAACGCGCTCGCCCGCTACCTGCGGGAGGA
>DATNKH010000342.1:0-12009 GCA_035603475.1 Thermoanaerobaculia bacterium | reverse complement strand
TGGTGGTCGCGGCACGGCAGGCTCCGGAGCGGCTGCTGCTGTCCTTGCCCTGGGAGCAGGGGGAGCGCGCCGCCTTCGTGCGCAACCAGCGGGAGTCGCTCTACGGCAAGATCGAGACGGCCGCCAAGACCGCCTGCCTGCGCGACGGGCGCTTCCCGGACCAGCTCGGACAGCTGCGCGACTCCGGCCTGCTCTCGCCTTCCGATCTCACCGACCCGGGGGGCGAGCCGCTCCTCTACTCGGTACGCGAGGACGGCTACACGCTGCAGGCCACCGATGCAGGCAAGCCCCTCGCCGACGCGGACACCAGCGGCTCGATCGCCGGGAACTTCCTCCTCGACCCATCCTTCTCCCAGACCAGCCCTCAGAAGGGGCCACCCATCGTCTTGCTGGATTGAGGGCCTCCGGGGAACCCCTCCCGGCCGGTCCCCAGGCGACGGGGCGAATGCCCCCCCTCAGCCCCCCCTCTGAGCCCGTATGGGCGAGGGGTCTTAGGCTAGTGGGCGGCGGCAGAGGACTATGACCCCTCGCCCATACGGGCTCAGAGGGGGGGCCTGGAGGGGGGACATTCGCCCCGTCGCCTGGGGACCTCCCTTCCTCCCACTCCGGCTACAGGTCCCTCCGGCCACCCAACTCCGTTCGGGCACCCTCGCCAACTCCGGCAGGTCCTTCTTTGAATTGCCTCTCGACACCATCGAAGGCGGCCGGGCGATTCCCTGTCCCGGCTCCGGTGCCCCTCGAAGGCCTCGGAGATACCGAAGACCAGGTGGCCGCAGAGTCGCGGAGAGAAGAAGGAGGGCCGTCAGCGGCGGGACTCCTCCCGGCCGAGCTTTGGGCGAGGCCATCGTAGTCCTCCGCCGGCCCGCGCCAGAGCCTCGCCCAAAGCGAGGTCCGGGGGGAGTCCCGCCGCTGACGGCCCGGCCAGACTAGATAGAAGGCGTTCTTAGGCCTCCTAGGTCTCCACCCCAGCCTCCCGCGAACCCCTGAGGAATAAATCTGCGCGCCACCTTGTCAACATGGGTGTGGCGTGGATTTGACAGGGCGCCACTAAGGTTTTAGAATCTGACCCTATTGCAGGGCTCCGTTTCGAGGGCCCGGCGATTGAGAGGAGGAGACGAGTGAGCAAGATTATCGGTATCGACCTGGGCACGACGAACAGCGTCGTGGCGGTCATGGAGGGCAGTGAGGCGAAGGTGATCCCGAATGCCGAGGGCAACCGCACCACGCCTTCGGTCGTGGCCTTCACCAAGGGCGGCGAGCGCCTCGTGGGCCAGGTCGCCAAGCGGCAAGCTGTAACCAACCCGAAGAACACCATCTTCTCGATCAAGCGCTTCATGGGGCGCAAGTACTCGGAGGTGACCGAGGAGATGAAGATGATCCCCTACACCGTGGAGCGCGCCGAGAACGGCGACGTCCGCGTCGTCGTCGAGGGCAAGAAGTTCTCGCCGCCCGAGATCTCGGCGATGATCCTGGGCAAGCTGAAGCAGGCCGCCGAGGACTACCTCGGCGAGAAGGTCGACCAGGCGGTGATCACCGTGCCTGCCTACTTCAACGACTCCCAGCGCCAGGCGACCAAGGACGCCGGGCGGATCGCCGGCCTCACCGTCGAGCGCCTGGTGAACGAGCCGACGGCGGCGGCCCTGGCCTACGGCCTGGACAAGAAGAAGGACCAGACCATCGCGGTCTACGACTTCGGTGGCGGCACCTTCGACATCTCGATCCTCGAGGTGGGCGAGGGCGTCGTCGAGGTCAAGGCCACGAACGGCGACACCCACCTGGGTGGCGACAACATCGACCAGCGGGTCATCGACTGGCTGCTCGAGGAGTTCAAGAAGGACCAGGGCATCGACCTCGGCACCGACCCGATGGCCCTGCAGCGCCTGAAGGAAGCTGCCGAGAAGGCCAAGATCGAGCTGTCCTCGGCGGTGGAGACCGACATCAACCTGCCCTTCATCACCGCCGACGCCTCCGGTCCGAAGCACCTCAACCTGCGGCTCACCCGGAGCAAGCTCGAGCAGCTGGTCGAGGATCTCGTGCAGCGCTCCATCGGCCCGTGCAAGCGCGCCCTGGAAGACGCCAAGGTCAGCGCCAAGGAGATCGACGAGGTCGTGCTGGTGGGCGGCCAGACCCGCATGCCGGCGATCCAGAAGGTCGTCCGCGACTTCTTCGGCAAGGAGCCGCACAAGGGCGTCAACCCCGACGAGGTGGTGGCGATCGGCGCCGCCATCCAGGGCGGCGTGCTGCGCGGCGACGTCAAGGACGTCGTGCTGCTCGACGTCACGCCGCTGTCGCTCGGCATCGAGACGCTGGGCGGCGTCTTCACCAAGATGATCGAGCGCAACACCACCATCCCGGCCCGCAAGACCGAGGTGTTCTCGACCGCGGCGGACAACCAGACCTCGGTCGAGGTGCACGTGCTGCAAGGTGAGCGCGAGATGGCGCGCTACAACCGCACCCTAGGCAAGTTCCACCTCGACGGCATCCCGGCGGCGCCGCGCGGCCGGCCGCAGATCGAGGTGGCGTTCGACATCGACGCCAACGGCATCGTGCACGTCTCGGCCAAGGACCTCGGCACCGGCAAGGAGCAGAAGATCACCATCACCTCCTCCTCCGGCCTCAACGACGCCGAGATCGAGCGCATGGTCAAGGAAGCCGAGTCGCACAGTGACGAGGACAAGGAGCGCCGCCGGCAGGTCGAGACCCGCAACCAGCTCGACGCCCTGGCCTACAACACCGAGAAGACCTACAACGAGCACAAGGAGAAGCTCGGGCCGGACGAGAAGGGGCAGCTCGAACAGGCGCTCGCCGAGGCCAAGCAGGCGCTCGAGTCCGAGGACACGGAGAAGATGAAGCAGGCGACCTCGAAGCTCGAGCAGGCTTCGCACAAGCTGGCCGAGAAGCTGTACCAGGGCAGTGACCAGAGCCATGGAACGGCAGCCGGCGGCGGTCCTGGCGGCGGCGGCGATGGGGGTGCCACCAGTGGCGGCCCCGGCGGATCGGCCGGCGGTGGCGCGGGCCGACCGGGGTCACCAGGCGGGGGCGGGGCCTCCGACGAGGTGATCGACGCCGAGTACGTCGACGTGGACGAGAAGCGTTGAGCCAGCCGCCATGGCCCCGTTCCGCAAGATCTACCTCGACGAGCTGACGCGGATCCAGGACCGCATCAACAGCCTGTTCGAGCGGGCCCTGGTCGCCGCGGAGATCGAGGAGCGCGAGTCCGGCGCGCCCGGCAGCTGGGCGCCGGCCGTCGACGTGATCGAGACCGCGGATTCCTACCTGTTGTTCGCGGAGCTCTCGGGGGTGCGGCGGGAGGACGTGCAACTGCAGGTGCGGGAGCGGTGGCTGGAGCTGTCCGGCCGCCGCCAGCCGCCCGGCGAGCATCGCAACTTCCTCCGCATGGAGCGCAGCTACGGACCTTTCCGCCGCAGCTTCGAGCTCGGCGCGGCGATCGACGCGGACGGCATCTCCGCCGGCCTCGACCATGGCATCCTGCGGGTCCACGTCCCGAAGCTGGGGGCCGCGAGCAAGTGAGAGGCGAGAGCTGATGCCAGCCCGGGGCCGTCCTAGCCGACCCAAGTACGTGATGATCAGCGTGGTGGCCGAGCGCTACGGCATCCACCCGCAGACCCTGCGCCTCTACGAGCGCGAGGGCTTGATCAAGCCGGAACGCAGCTCCGGCAACACCCGCCTCTACGACGAGGAGGCGATCCGCCGCCTCGAGATCATCCTCGCCCTGACCCGCGATCTCGGCGTCAACCTGGCCGGCGTCGAGGTGATCCTCAACATGAAGGCGCACATGGAGCAGATGCAGGGCGAGGTCGACCGCCTGCTCGACTACGTCCGCCGCGAAGCGGCGGAACGCCGCCAGGCCATGGAGCGCCAGGGCGCGCTGGTGAAGGTCCAGGGCGGACCGCTGAGCAAGCGCTACTCGTGAACCGCGTTCGCCGGCGAAGGTTCGCCGGCGAGCCTCGCGCCAGGATCGACAGGCGCGCGCCGCTACCTGCGCGGGGCTCGCATGTCCATGCCGTTCTGGTGAAGCGTCACCGCCACCACCTGACCCGCCACGTCTCTCTCGAACGTCACCGCCGCCACCACCACGTCGTACTCGAACCTGTCGCGCGCCACGCAGAACACCGGCGACGCTTGCTGGCCGGTGAGCTGTACGAAGAGCGTGTCGGCGCTGGCGGTGACGGTGAGCTTCGCTCCTGGTTGGAACGCTCCGAAATCGTACTCGCCCGCGTAGCCGGCGAGGGCGGCGGCGTTGGGGAACTCGATCCGGGGGGCGGGAGATGGGTCGCGCTTGGCGGGCATGTCGCGGCCGTTCTGATGGAGCGTCAGCAGGTCGACCGCGCCGGCGGCGTTGCGGTGGAAGCTGAGCTGCGCATCGACGACCTTGTAGAAGAACTCGTCCTTCGCGCTCGGGAAGATGACGAAGAACGGCTGACCGGTGAGCCGCGCCACCAGGCCGTCGCCGCGCCGCAGGATGGTGAAGCGCAGCTGCTTGTCGATCGAGTACATGCCGACGTAGTCGCCGAGCGTCGCCAGGGGCAGCGCGACTTCCTGGCGCGCGACGCGCTCCTCTCCCGAGGTCCGCCAGACCGCGAGCCACGCCAGCGGTAGGGCGACGGCGTTGCTTGCCAGGACGACGACGGCGCGGCCGTTCGCCGGCCAGACCTCGACGACGCTGCGGTAGCCGCCCGTGCCGCCCTCATGGCCGTAGCTGTCACCGAAGCCATCTTTCGAGTCGAGGGTGACGTGCTCGAGCGCCAGTCCGACCTTACCGCCGATCACCGGCATCTCGACGTAGTCGCCCGCGAGCAGCGGCCAGGCCTTGGCCAACGGTCCCTTGGCGCCCGCGAGCAACGCCTCGGCGAGCTTGCTCATATCGGCCGTCGTCGAGCGCAGCGCGCCGCAGCCCGCCATCGCGTCGAAGGTCCACTCGTGTGCGGGCTGCTTGCCATCCCAGGGATCGGCAAGGCGCGTCCGCTGCTCGGGGGAGAGGTGCTGCACCGTGTCCACCATGCCGAGCGGGCCGGTGATCTTCTCGTGCACCAGGGTCTCCCACGGCTTGCCATAAGCTCGCTCGAGCACGACGCCAAGCACTCCGAACGCCAGGTTCGAGTACTCCGGCGCGCACGGGGGACGAAGAGCGCGCGATCGTCGTACAGGGCATAAGGATTCGCGGTGTCGGCCCGCGTCATGTTGTCCGGCAGCCGCGTCAGGCAGGAGGTGTGCGTCGCGAGTTGCCGCAGGGTTACGGCCCCCGTCTCGGGGTGCTCGAACTTCACCGGCAGACGCTGCGCGAGGGTATCGGCCAGCGCGAGCTTGCCGTCGACGACCGCATCGGCGAGCAGGAGCCCGGTGAACACCTTCGAGATCGAGCCGATCTCGAACAGCACCTTCTCGGGAGCCACCACCGGATGCCCGGCCGCAAACGCCTCGCCGGCAAGCGCGAGCTCCCAGCGCCCGCCGCGTCTCTCGGCCGTCGCGATCGCACCGTGCCCCAGCGTGGGCGCCCGGCTCGCGGCCTGGACGGCGAGCGGCGGCGGTTCGGCGGCTTGCGCGCCGGCGCACGCGCACAGGAAGCACAGGAACAGGAGGCAGGGAAGTCGGCGCATGGGTAATCCTCGATCAGGGCGCGGCGGTCCACGGTGATGCGAGAGCCAGTGCTGTAAGAGATGATGAGATCATATCACCGCCTCCCGGCCGGGTAGTGGGTCAGTTTCCCGCGGCTGGACTGACCCACTACCCCCGGCCGGTCCGCGTGCTACGATTTCGCCATGGCAGTCCAGGATGTCGAGCGGGCCGTCTGTCCGAGCTGCGGCGGGCGCGGGTGGGTGGTGCAGCTCGACGGCGGCGCCGGCACCGCGCGGCCCTGTTTCTGCCGGCAGTACGACGTGGTGCCGCGGTTGATCGCGGCGGCCGGCATCCCGGAGCGCTACCGCGAGTGCCGGCTGGCCAACTTCCGGGTGCCCGGCGGCACGACGCCGAAGTACCCCGAGCTGCTGGCGGCGCGGGGCGCGGTGCAACGCTACACGAACGAGTTCCTGACGACGGAGGGGTTCACCCACTCGGGGCTGCTGTTCATCGGCCCTCCCGGGGTCGGCAAGACCCACCTGGCGGTGAGCGTGCTCTTCGAGGTGATCGAGCGCTACCGGGTGCGCTGCCGCTTCGTCGAGCTCAACAGCTTCTTCAACCAGATGCAGTCCACCTTCGGCCAGGCGTCGTCGGAATCGACCCAGGCCGTGCTGACGCCGCTGATGGAGACCCAGCTGCTGGTGCTCGACGAGCTAGGCGCGCAGCAGCCGACCCCCTGGATCCGCGACGTGCTCTACCTGGTGATCAACACCCGGTACACCCGCCGCCTCCCCACCATCTTCACCACCAACTACCGGCTGCCTGCCGCCACGGTGGAGACCGCGTCGGGCAAGAGCCGGAGCCTGGATCGCGGGCGCGACCCTGACCCGACCTGGGACGAGGCTGCCGCCCTCGGCACGCGCCTGCCGGCCATGCTGGTCAGCCGCCTCTACGAGATGGCGCAGCCGATCATGCTCACCGACGTGCGGGACTTCCGGCTCGAGCAGAGTGCCCAGAAGGCCCGCCGGCGATGACCGGCTGCCCCGGCACCCCTGGCTCAAGGCGTTCCAGGCACTCCAGGCACTCGCGGCACTCCAGGCACAGGCTCTCGCGGTTCTCCAGGCTGTCCTGGTTCTCCAACTTGTCCTGCCTCTCCAGGTTGTCCAGGCACTGCCGGCAACGCTCGCTCCTGAGCGGCTCCGTCCTCGCCGCCCTGGCGTTCCTCGCGGCGGCCAGCTGCACTCCGACCACCCCGCATCCGGTGAGCCGGCCGGCTCCCCCGGCCGGGCCCCGGGCCCAGGGGGGGACCGTGGCGCCTCAGGCTCCCGCGGCGGCGCCGGCGCCGGCACCGGGGAAGGCTGGCGCGGCTCCCGCAACCCCCGGCGCCGCCGGCGCCTCGCGCCCGGCGCTGCGCGTCGAGCCGGTGGGCGAGGCGGTGCCGGTGACTCCCATCCTGCTCAAGGTCGGCCTGGCCAGCGACCTGCCCGCCGTCTCCCTGCCGTGCTGCGAGGCCGGCTTGCGGCTCTCGGCCGGCGGCAAGGTGGTGGCGGCGGTCTCCTCGATCCGCGTCGAGCCGGCGGCGGCCGGCGCGCAGGCGGGGATCTACCGCCTGCAGGTGGCGGCGCTGCGCGACGAGCGCCAGGCAGAGGATCTGGCGCGCCGCCTGGAGCGCGACACCGGCCAACCGGGCGATGCACACTTCGACGCCGGCATCGACCTCTACCGGGTGAGGATCGGGCGCTACACGACCCGCGAGGCGGCCGACGGCGACGTGCGGCGGCTGTCGACGATCGGCGTCACCGGCGCCTTCGTGGTCTACGAGGGCGGCAGCGTCTCGCAGCCGGCCCTGCGGGTGACCCAGGGGGACGTCTCCGCGGTCTATCCGGGCCGCTGGCTGGCGATCGACCCGACCGGCGAGGGCGGCATCCGGGTGCAGGGGCACCGCTATCGCGGCCGCATCCTGGTGTACCTCAACGACCGCGACACGCTCAACCTGATCGACGAGCTGCCGGTCGAGGAGTACCTGCGCGGCGTCGTGCCGAGCGAGATGGGACCCGAGCAGTACCGCCAGCTCGAGGCGCTCAAGGCCCAGGCCGTGGCGGCCCGCACCTATACCCTGAGGAACCTCGGGGAGTTCTCGCGCGAGGGATATGACATCTGCGCCACGCCGCGCTGCCAGGTCTATGGCGGCATGGACGTCGAGCATCCGCTCTCGGACCGGGCGGTGTCGGAGACGGCCGGCCAGGTGCTGATCTACGGCGGCCAGCTGGTCGACGCCCTGTACAGCTCGACCTGCGGCGGCCACACCGAGGACGTGAAGGTGATGTTCCCGCTCAAGGAAGACGAGCCATATCTCAAGGGCGTCCCGTGCATGGAGGAGGGCATGCAGCGCCTGGAAGGCGACCTGCCGGCGGGCATCCCGTTCCCGGCCGGCCTGACGCGGCGACTGCTCCCCACCTTCGCGACCGCAGCGACTCCCGTCATGGAGCTGGCCTCCCGCATCGAGCACCTGGCGCTGCTCGCCGGGCTGCCGGCGCCCGACAACGACCGGCTGACCTCGCTCGACCGCCGCCAGGTGGCGCGCTTCGTGTCGTCGTCATTCGACCTGGCGCTCGACGCCAAGGTGCTCTTGGCGCCGCAGGACATCGCCTACCTGGTCAAGGACCCGCCGCCGGATTGGAACGAGGAGGACCGGCGCCGTGCCGCCTACCTGGCCAAGAGCGGGCTGCTGACCGGTCCGCCCGACCAGCCGCTGCGCGAGGACGAGGTCGAGCGGATGCTGCTGGCGCTCGCCGAGATGCTGCAGGTGGTGCGCCGCGAGCAGGTCTCCTTCCTGTCGCTCGTCGACGGCAAGCTGACGGTGCGCTCGGGCAAGGAGGACCGCACCTTCGCGATGCCGGAGCGGCTGGCCACCTTCCACAAGCGCGGCACCGATCTGACCGCGGCCGGCCTGGCGCTGGTGCCGGGCGACAACCTGACCCTGTTCTGGCAGGACACCCGCCTGCTCGCCGCCGTCCAGGACATCAACCTCGAAGGAGTGGCCTTCGACCGTTCCAGCGCCTACAGCTCGTGGAGCCGGTACCACAGCGATGCGCAACTGGCCGCGACCATCGGCACGCGCTTCCCCGGGTTGGGATTCCGTACTTTCGAGATCCTCGAGCGCGGCATCTCCGGCCGCGTCGGCAAGATCCGCATCGAAGGCGAGGAAGGCCGCACCGCGGAGGTCGATGGCCTGGCGGTGCGCTGGACCCTGGACGTGCCGGACACGCTCTTCACCGCCAAGCGCCTGGCGCCGCCCCGCCGCGAAGCCGGGTGGCTCTTCACCGGCCGCGGCTGGGGCCACGGCGTCGGCCTCTGCCAGGTCGGCGCCTACGGCATGGCCCAGCGCGGCCACACCTACCGCGAGATCCTCTACCACTACTACACCGGCGTCGAGCTCTCGCGAGTGCGCCTCGAGCCAGCGCCCGCCCAGAAAGACGCCGCCGGGCAGGGCCGCCGGTGACCGCCGGCGCCGGCCCCGGCGCCGGCGCTGGCGCTGGCGCTGGACCCGGAGCCCCCGTCCCACCCGGCCTCGACCTGTCCGCGAGCCTCGCGCCGTACATCGATCACACCCTGCTGCGGCCGGAAGCGCCGGCGGCGGCGATGGAGCGCCTCGTCGCCGAGGCCGCGGAGCACGGCTTCGCCTCGGTCTGCCTGCCCCCGGTCCACGTCGCGGCCGCCGCCCGAGCCCTGGCCGGCACCGCGGTCCGCACCGGCACGGTGATCGCCTTCCCCTTCGGCTACGTCCACCCCGAGATCCGCATCGCCGAATCCCGCCGCGCCATCCAGGACGGCGCCCAGGAGCTCGACACCGTGATGAACCTCTCCTGGTTCGCCGGCGGCGAGGACCAGCGAGCGCTCGACGACCTCGCGGCCTGGGTTCAGGCAGCCCGAGCCGAGCGCGCCGGCCTCACCCTCAAGGTCATCCTGGAAACCGCCCTCCACACCCCGTACCAGAAGGTCCGCGCCGCCCGCCTGGCCGTCGCCGCCGGCGCCGACTTCGTGAAGACCTCGACCGGCTTCTACCCGCCGCAATCGCTGGCCCCTGTAGACCCGGAGGCCGCCCGCGCCGCGGCCGTCGAGGACGTGGCATTGCTGGTGCGAACGGTAGGCCCCGCGGTCGGCGTCAAGGCCTCCGGAGGCATCCGCGACGCCGCCACCGCCCGAGCCCTGATCGCGGCAGGCGCCAGGCGCCTGGGGACCTCGAGCGGTCTGGCGATCATCGGCGCCGGGCGCACTTAGCAGCCCTGCGGTCGGCTCGTGGCCGACGTAAGGGTGACATCATGACGTCTGTGACGTCCATGACGGAGAAACCATGTTGCGCATCCAGATTCGGCTCACAGAGGAGCAGTCCCGGGCGGTCAAGAGTCTGGCCGCGGAGCGGCGAATCTCCGTTGCCAAGCTCGTCCGGTTGGCCATTGATGACCTCTTGCGCCAGAGCTCGATCCTGAGCAGAGCCGCAACGAAGCGACGGGCCCTCGCCGTCGCCGGCCGCTTCCGGTCAGGCGTGAAGGACCTCTCCGCCAGGCACGACGATTATCTGGCCGAGATCGACGGCGAATGATGGTCTTCGTCGATTCCTCCCCCTGAGCGTCGGGACCACCCTGGGTGCGCCGGCGCGCCGGCGCCTTGGACTCACTGAGCGATCATGCTGGTAATGGGATGGACTTCGTTCCAGCCATGGCCGGCTTCTTGGTCGAGTACAAATGCGCCGGTGTCCAATAGGGGATCGTGGGAAGCGGTGCCGCGGATTCTCCGGCGCAGTCACCGAGATGGCGCCGGAGCGCCGCCGCCGGCCTCGGGGGCCGCCGGCCCCCGCTCGCGCCGCGCCCGGAACGCCACGTAGAGCGACGGCACGGCCAGCAGCGTCACCAGCGTCGACAGCCCCAGGCCGCCGATGACCGCCAGGGCGAGGGGCTTCTGCAGCTCGGCGCCGGCGCCGATGCCGAGGGCGAGGGGCAGGAGGCCGAAGAGGGTGCAGAGGGTGGTCATCAGGATGGGCCGCAGACGGACCCGCGCGGCGGCTTCGATCGCGTCTCGTAGGGGTGCGCCCTCGTCGCGCAGGCGGTGGGCGTAGTCGAGCATGACGATGCCGTTCTTGACCACCAGGCCGATGAGCAGGATCAGGCCCATGGCCGAGGAGACGTTGAGCTCGGTGCCGGTCAGCCAGAGCAGGGCGAAGGCGCCGGCCAGCGACAGCGGGGCCGCGGCGAGCAGCAGGACGGCCGGCAGCCAGGCGCGGAACTGAAAGAGCAGGATGACCAGCACCAGGGAGGCGGCGACCCCGAAGACGGTCAGCAGCTCGCGGAAGGACTGGCGCTGCGACTCGTACTGGCCGCCGACCTCGATCGAGGTGCCGGGGGGCAGGCGCAGCGAGCGCAGGCGCGACTGGATCTCGGCGACGGCGCTGCCGAGGTCGCGCCCCTCGAGCCGGGCGGTCAGCAGGGCCATCTGGCGCAGGTCCTCGCGGGTCAGCACGCTCTGGCCGGAGGCGGCCACCGGGCGGCCGAGGGTGGCGAGCGGCACCAGCGAGCCGTCGGCGCCGCGGATGCGGGTCGTGGCCAGCCAGGTCGGGTCGAGGCGGTAGCGGTCGGGGTAGCGCACGCGCACCGGGATGGTGCGGTCCGGCAGCCGCAGCTCGGTCGAGACGTCGCCCAGCCAGTTGGCCGCCAGCTGGCCGGCCACCTGCTCGACGGTGAGCCCCAGGCGGCCGGCGGTCACCGGATCGATCTGCCAGGTCACCTCGGGGTTGCCGCTCTCGACGCCGACCACGTCGACGACGCCGTGCACCTGCGAGAGCAGCGGCTCGACCTGCCCGGCGATGCGGCCGAGCACCTCGGGGTCGTCGCCGAAGATCTTGATCTCGATCGGCGCCGCGCTCCCTTCCAGGTCGCCGAGCATGTCGCCCAGGATCTGGGTGAACTCGATGTCGACGCCGGGGAGGGCGTCCTTCACCTTCGGCCGCAGGCCGGCGATCACCTCTTCGGCCGAGCGCCGACGCTGTCCGCGCGGCTTCAGCCTCACCAGCACGTCGCCCTTGTTCTGCTGGGTCGCGTACAGGCCCATCTCGGCGCCGGTGCGGCGCGAGAAGGAGGCCACCTCCGGCGTCGCCGCGACCAGCTGCTCGACCTTCCGGATCATGCGGTCGGTCTCCGCCAGCGCCGTGCCGGGAGGGGTGAGGTAGTCGATCACGAACCCGCCCTCGTCCATCTGCGGCAGGAAGCCGCTCGGGATCTTCCAGCCCAGCAGGAAGGCGAGCGCCGCGAGCAGCGCCGCCGCGACCAGCGCCCAGCGCGGCCGCCGCAGGGACGCCGCCAGGGCGCGGCCGTAGAACGCCTCGAGCCGCACTCCCCAGCGCGGGCCCGAGTGAGGGGTGCGGGCGGTCCCGGCCCT